>CALQJO020000078.1 GCA_943330915.2 Rhodoferax sp. OV413
GCAACCATGGATTGCAGACCACTGCCGCGGGTTGTGCTGAGATGGCGCATCAAGTCAATCGACGCAAAAAATCCTTGGATATCAAACTCACGAATTTCTGCTTTTGTTTTGCCGTTATAAGCTGCCATGACAATGGCAAGCAGACCTTTCACGATGAAGGCGTCACTGTCGACGGTAAAGTACAGGCGTCCCTCCTTGTTTTCGCTACTTAACCAGACCTTACTCTGACAACCACGAATCAGATTTTCATCAATGTGATCGGCATCGGCCATGGGCGGCAACTCTTTTCCAAGATCAATAATGTACTTGTAGCGGTCATCCCAGCTGTCAAAAAAGGATAGATTATCGACGATATCAGCTGTAGTGATTTCAAGGCCAAAAGTCTTCATGTTTAATAAAACATCCCGGTTTCAAGTTGTGCTTCTTCACTCATACGATCCCGGCTCCAGGGTGGGTCAAACACCAAATCCACTTTGACGTCCTTGACGTTAGGTACCTTTTTAACACGATACTCCACATCTCCAACCAGAACAGGTCCCATACCACAACCTGGCGCAGTTAATGTCATATCAATACTAACCGTGTTGCTGATGTGATCAACATCAACTTTGTAGATCAACCCAAGATTAACCAGGTCTACCGGTATTTCAGGATCAAAAACACTGCCTAAGGCTTGCCATACCTGTTCTTCTTTGATTTTGTCGTCGAGTGCTGGCGGGAAACTAAGTGCCTCAGGTTTTAAACCAAGATTGGCGGCATCGGTACCGTCAACTCTTAACATCTGGCCATTATGGACAACAGTGTAGTTGCCACCCAGAGCCTGAGTAATACTGTCAAAGCTGTTTTTCGGAATTGTCACAGGTGTGCCATCTGGCACTCTGCGCGCAGGGCTATCTTCCTGTGCCACTACCATTTGTCGTTGCATTCAGTTGTCCAATGATGTCAGTTGATGGAGAAACTCTCACCACATCCACAATGATCTTTTGCATTTGGATTGAGAAATCGCAGTTGGCGGTTAACACCCTCTGTGACCATATCAATCATGGTGCCGTTTACGACATTCAGACTGCCCCGGTCAATCAACAACTCTACGCCATCCTCCAAAGTCTGGCGTAAGTCGTTTTGATTCAACTCCGGCACCAGATCAATAACGTACATGAATCCGGTGCAGCCGCTCTCTTTCACACTTAAGCGAACAGCACGAGCTGACTGATCTTTTTGCAACTGTCGTCGGAAATGCGCGATAGCCAATGGTGTCACCGATACAGGTGTGTCGGAGATAGCTAGCGGATCAAAACTTTTAACACTCATGTTAGTACCCCACAGACGTCAGAAAACACTGCGAAAACAAATCTGTTTATGTTGTTTCTTACAGCAACAACTGTCGAACTTTGTCCAATGCTGCAAACAATCTGTCTATTTCTTCAAAGGTATTATAAAAACTGAAACTGGCGCGCACGGTGCCAGGAGTACCAAACTGTTGCATCAGCGGCTGCGCGCAATGATGGCCGGTGCGAACGGCAATGCCCTGCTGGTCAAGTAACATGCCAATATCTGAAGGATGTGTACCTTCAATGACAAAACCAAGCACGGCTGCTTTAGACTTGGCTGTACCAATAACTTTCAGCCCGGGGACCACCAGGGCTTTTTTCGTGGCATAGGCCAGCAGAGCGTCTTCATGTGCTGCCAGTGCCGCTCTATCCAACGTATTCAGATAATCTATTGCAGCTGCCAAGCCAATGGCACCGGCTATGTCTGGGGTACCGGCTTCAAACTTATAGGGTAGCTGATTGAAAGTTGTGCCACTGAAACTCACGGTCTCGATCATCTCACCGCCTCCTTGATACGGTGGCATCTGCTCTAACAACTCGCGACGGCCATACAAGACTCCGATGCCAGTGGGTCCAAACAATTTGTGACCTGAAAAAACATAAAAATCACAATTCATTGCCTGCACATCTACAGGCCAATGCGCAATGGCCTGGGCGCCATCAATCAACACCTTCGCGCCCACCGCATGCGCTTGTTTGATAATCTCTGCGACCGGATTTATGGTGCCCAGTGCATTTGATACGTGATTAACTGCCACCATTTTTACGCGATTATCGAGCAATGCGACAAAGGCCCCCAGTTCAATAGTGCCGGTATTATCAACCGGTATCGGTATCACACGGGCACCTGTTTTTTCAGCAATCATTTGCCAGGGAACTATATCAGAGTGATGCTCCAGCGCGGATACCAGTACCTTGTCCCCAGACTGCAGATTATCTGCTCCCCAACTGGCTGCAACCAGATTGATAGATTCGGTGGTTCCACGTGTCCAGATAATTTGTTGTGTATGGGCAGCATTGATAAAGTCTGCTACGGACTTGCGTGCTGATTCGAATCTTGCTGTGGCGCGATCACTCAGTGTGTGTGCGCCGCGATGAACGTTGCTGTTGTCATGCGTGTAGTAGTACACCAGTGCATCTATCACTGCCTGTGGCTTTTGTGTGGTTGCTGCATTATCAAGATACACCAGCGGATGACCGTTCACTTGCTGATGCAGAATCGGAAAATCCGACCGTATCTTTTCTATCTCAAAAGTAGTCAGCGGTTGTGACATCAAAGATCGGCTCCAGCATTACCACTTGGCTTTGTCTCACTGACCAGACTGCGATCCTCGGAGAATCTGTGTCGCAACCAGTTCTCCAGCCACAACTTGACATCCTCAACCGGCAGCCCTGATAGCAACTCATTTACAAATCCAAAACTCAGCATCATGCGCGCCTGAGACGGACTGATGCCTCTGCTTTGCAGGTAATACAGTGAAGTATCATCCAGTTGGCTGATGGTTGCGCCATGTGCACATTTAACATCATCAGCATAAATTTCCAACTCTGGTTTGGTATTGATTTCAGCGGAGTCAGAGGTCAGCAAATTACGGTTGTTCATTTCTGCGAGAGTTTTTTGCGCATCTTGAAAAATATGGATACGGCCATTAAACACTGCTTTTGCTTTGTCGCCCACGATGCCGTGAAAAACCTGCTGACTTGTGCAATGAGGAACCCGATGCTCGATACAGGTATGGTAATCAATCAGCTGATCGTGACGCGCAAGATATACGCCTTCAAACCTTAAGGATGCTCCCTGACCACAATGGTTAAAATGGTAGTCCAGCCGTTTGAATTTACTGCCCTCAGACACTGTAAAACCATTAAACACCGAATCGCGCATCAGATTCACATGAACAGCGCCTACGTGGGCTGCTGATTCGTGCTCCAGATTAAATCGAGTGTGATGCAGCTGCGCATTTTGACCGATGTGAATCTCGGTCAGTGTATTCACAAAGCAACTATCAGCCAAATCGCTGTCGGCACTGAGAAAATGCTCGATAAGTTGAGCGTTTGCACCTTGCTCCATCACAACGAGAGTACGCTGACTAGCAACAGTGTTGCTACCGGTGCTGATGTATACCAGATAAATCGGCTTTTCAAGAATCACGTTCTGCGCAACATGAATCAGTAAACCCTCGGTAGTCCAGGCGCTGTTCAATGCTGCAAATAAATTCTGACGCGACGGGTCAACAGAGCCAGCAATCTTGCCAAGATGCGAACTAATCAACTGTGTCGCAAGTGAATCAGCTTCGGAAAACAGACTAATACCTGCAGGCATGGAGTCAGATGCGGCCGCATCTAGAGCACCGTCAACAAACACCAGCCGTGTGGCATTTAAGGTCATCAAACGCTCGGAACAAAAACCTTCGGGCAGTTTGGCAGGAGTAGCCCAGCCTGCGGACTCGTATGTCTTCAGTGCCTGCACCGAAGTGTACTTCCAGTGTTCAACTTTACGACCGGGCCGAGTGGCACGCTTAAACTTCTCAGCACCTTCCTGGCGCAGTGTCTGAAGTATGGAAGCCTGACCATCAGACAACACCTGCTGACCAGCCAATACAAGGGCGTGTTGTTGAAACGGATTCAAAACCGCAGGTATAGACTGCCGTCTGTTAGCAAAAGCGTCGGCCATACTCAAACGCCCTCTTCTTCCAGCCAGCCATATCCTTTGGCTTCCAGCTCTCTTGCCAGTTCCTTATCCCCGGTGCGAACAATCTTCCCCTGAGACAAAACGTGCACATAATCCGGGACAATATAATCGAGCAGGCGCTGATAATGAGTCACCACGATAAAACTGCGGGATGAACTGCGCATGGCATTGACACCCGCTGCCACCACCTGCAAGGCATCGATATCCAAGCCAGAATCAGTTTCATCAAGAATGCACAGAGATGGTTCAAGCAACATCATCTGCATAATTTCATTTCGCTTTTTTTCGCCACCAGAAAAGCCTTCATTCACGCCACGTTTCAAAAAAGCCGGGTCAAGACTGACCTTCTGACTACTTTCGCGTGCAAGTTTCATAAAATCAAATGAGGACAGATCGAGTAATCCAAGATGTTTGCGGCGTGCATCAACTGACGCTTTGAGAAACTCCATGTTGCTGACACCAGGAATTTCTACCGGATACTGAAATGCCAGAAAAAGGCCATCTCTGGCTCGTTCTTCAACTTCCAGATCAAACAAATTTTTGCCGTTGAACGAGGCATCCCCTGAGATCACTTCATAGCCCGCACGCCCGGTTAGCACGTTGCCAAGCGTACTCTTACCGGAACCATTCGGCCCCATGATGGCATGCACTTCACCTGGTTTAATGCTCAGGTTTAAACCATTCAGAATCTGTTTGCCCTCAACTTTGGCAAACAGCTCGTGTATTTCCAGCATAATCATTTTCCGTTTCTAAAATAGGGTTAACCGACCGAGCCTTCGAGGCTTACTTCAAGTAACTTGCCGGCTTCAACCGCAAATTCCATAGGAAGCTCTTTGAACACTTCCCGACAAAAACCGTTCACAATCATCGACACGGCTTTTTCAGCATCAAGACCACGTTGCTGACATAAAAACAGCTGGTCATCACTGACTTTGGATGTTGTTGCCTCATGCTCAATCACGGCTGAAGCATTTTTGGTTTCGATATAAGGGAACGTGTGTGCGCCGCACCGATCGCCAATTAACAAAGAATCGCACTGCGTATAATTACGTGCGCCATCCGCAGTCGGATTGATGCGGACAAGCCCACGGTAAGCACTATTACTGCGACCTGCTGAAATACCTTTGGCAACAATTGTAGAACGAGTATTCTTTCCAAGATGAATCATCTTGGTGCCTGTATCGGCCTGCTGAAAATTATTCGTCAATGCAACTGAATAAAACTCACCTACACTGTTATCACCCTTCAGGATACAACTAGGGTACTTCCAGGTGACGGCAGATCCGGTTTCAACCTGAGTCCACGAAATTCGCGCGTTTTTGTGTGCTACACCGCGCTTGGTTACAAAGTTATATATGCCCCCTTTGCCTTCCTTGTCACCGGGATACCAGTTTTGTACGGTCGAATACTTGATCTGCGCATCATCGAGCGCTACCAGTTCAACAACAGCAGCGTGAAGTTGATTCTCATCACGCATGGGTGCAGTACAGCCTTCGAGGTAACTGACATATGAACCCTCGTCAGCAATGATGAGAGTTCGCTCAAATTGTCCGGTGTTCAACTCATTTATACGGAAATAAGTCGACAACTCCATAGGGCAACGTACACCTTTGGGTATGTATACAAAAGAGCCATCAGAGAAAACGGCAGAATTCAGCGCGGAATAAAAATTATCTTTTTGCGGGACAACAGAACCCAGATATTTCTTTACAAGCTCCGGATGTTCGCGAATGGCATCACTGATGGGACAGAAAATCACACCCACTTCGCGTAGTTTTTCTCTAAAGGTAGTCACCACAGACACTGAATCGAAAACCACATCAACAGCAACACCTGCCAAGGCGGCCTGTTCATGAAGTGGTATCCCCAGTTTTTCGTAAGTCGCAATCAATTCCGGATCAACTTCATCCAGACTCTTGGGGCGATCTTTCATGCTTTTTGGCGCGCTGTAGTAAGAGATCGAACTAAAATCAATCTCAGGATAATGCACATGCGCCCACGTGGGTTCGGCCATTTCCTGCCACGCCCTGAAGGCTTTCAGCCGCCAATCCAGCATCCACTCAGGCTCTTGCTTCTGTGCAGAAATGAATCGCACAGTGTCCTCATCCAGACCAGGAGCCAATGTGTCAGACTCAATCGCCGAGTGAAAACCGGCAGCATATTCCTTACGGATCAGGCTTTCGACTTGCTCACTCATGATTTACCTCGTAAATGACACGGATTATTAATTATCCGACTATTTTAGTCAACTATTCCTTCGAGCTTGCCAGCGGCTCAATAGTATAACAAGGATTATAAGACTCCCTGATCAGCTTCATCCTGCCGGCGTCAACAAAGTCACGCAACAACTCATCCATCGCATTCGTAATTGTCTGATCGCCACGCAAAACAAAGGGTCCATGCTCACGAACGAGACGCACCCCCTTGTCTTTGACATTTCCGGCAACAATTCCTGAAAACGCCCGACGCAAATTGACAACCAATTCTGATGGCGGAAGACTTCTTGAAAGCTCAAGTGCTGCCATGGTTTTATGATTAACATCAAAGGGTGATTTCATTTCTTCGGGGATATGCAAAAGCCAGTTGTAATAGTATGCATCCCGTGTTTTCCGACGACTATCACTGACAAGACCCATTCCTTTTTTCATGAGTTTTGCTACTCCAACAGGGTCATCTTCGACAATCTGATAATACTGACGCACCTCTTCACCCAGCGTTTGTACCAGAAAGCGGTCAATACGCTTGAAGTAACCCTGACTGGTCGACGGTTCCGCGAAAACCACTGGCAAACAGATGTCTGCATTGCGGGGATCCATCAATGTCCCCAGCAAAAACAGAATTTCTTCAAGAGTGCCAGCACCTCCTGGGAACACAATGATTCCATGGGCAACGCGCACAAAGGCTTCCAGTCTTTTTTCAATATCGGGCATCACTATCAAATGATTTACGATTGGATTTGGCGATTCCGCAGCGATGATTCCAGGCTCGCTGATACCGATGTAACGCCCATTACTGATCCGCTGCTTGGCATGTCCGATGGTTGCTCCCTTCATCGGACCTTTCATTGCACCAGGGCCGCATCCGGTGCAAATATCCAGACGTCGCAGACCAAGCTGATAACCAACTGCCTTGCTATAGTTATATTCTTCGCGACTGATGGCGTGTCCGCCCCAACACACAATCAGATCTGGCAATAATCTTGGCTGCAGCAAACCCGCATTTCTTAAAACATCAAATACTAGATTTTTGATGCCATCAGCATGCTTGCTCGATGCCGGATAAACCCAAATACTTTCAAAATCTCCCTGTGCTGCGGGCTCAGGACTTTCCTGGGGCCGATAGAGCTCACTGGATACAAATACGATGTCTCGAAGCACTGAAAACAGGTGCTCCCTGACTCCGCTGATGATCACGCCATCAACAAAAGCACACGCCGGAGCATTTTTAAGACGCAGTTTAATGCCACGGGTACGTTGAATGATTTCGATACTGAAGTCCGGGTAACGACGGTAGACTTCGTCCGCTGAATCAAAAGTGTCATCACAGTTCAAGACTGCAAGGGCGCAGCGCCTGAACAATTCATAAACATCCCCATGCCCGATATTGCGTAAGCGCTCAACTTCCAACTGTGATAGCAGTTCCATACTGCCATTTGGACTGATTGACACGTCCAGCACGGGTGCTCGACAACCGGTTGCTAACTGCGACATAAACTACCTCCTTTTTTTGAAACCCTGAACAGGGCTGATGTTTCCTTGCTGTTATTCCGATACAATCTGCGCCTTCAACGCAGGAGAACATCAATGAGCACGGAAAACCAATTCCCCACCACCCTTGGGGAGAATGAAGACGCCAATTATGAACTGTTTATTGATCAGGTTCAGCAAACAGGACTGGTTTGGGGATTATACGGTGATGACGGCTGGGCAATATGCCCTTCTGTAGAATTTGAGGATACAGAAGTATTCCCGTTCTGGTCTGATGAGCGCTATGCCGCTGTGTTATGCACAGAAGAGTGGAAAACGTACGCGCCACGTTCGATCTCCCTGGAAGATTTCATGGCTGAATGGTTGCCGGGTATACACGAAGACAATGCCTTGGTCGGCCCTAACTGGGATATGGAGATGAGTGGACTAGAACTCGAACCAGCTGACCTCGCGCAAGTGCTGTCACCTGCAACCAACGACTGACATCTACCTCTTGGATTTGATCGAAACCCGCGTTGGAAAGCCTCCGCGGGTTTTTTGTCGAGCTTACATGGAAGCGCGATGCAAATCGCTTCCACGCAATGAAAATCTAATTTTTAGTGCTGTAATCGTACCAACCTTTTCCGGTTTTTTCACCGAACTCTCCTTTCATGTAGTGCTCAACAAGACGGGGATTTGGTAGATCAGCGGCATTTCCAGTGTCACGGAATTTCTCCATTCTCATGATGTAACTCAGATCAATACCCGTCAGGTCGTTTAGCCGGAAAGGCCCCATTGGGTGCCCTGCTCCAAAAACACATGCATTATCGATATCTTCTACGTCAGCAACACCCATTTCCAGCAGCCACATGGCCTCTTTGGATATGGCTGCAAAAATACGGTTCAACAGAAATCCGTCTACTTCCTTCTTAAGCAAAACGGGTACTTTCTGCATCACTTTACTCAGTTGCATGGTCAGGTCTGCAGTCTCATCTGACACATGCGGGCCCTTGACAACCTCAACAAGTTTCATTACCAACGCGGGATTAAAAAAGTGCATATTTACCACCTTATCCTGCCGCTGTGTGGCATCAGCTATTTTTGAACTCACTATCGCTGAACTGTTTGTTGCCAGAATACAATGTGCTGATGCGATCTGATCCAGGTCAGCAAAAATCTTACGCTTGAGCGAAAGGATCTCTGTTGCAGCCTCAATCACAAAGTCAGCATCACCAGCGGCCACTCGCAGCGAATCAACAAACTGAATGTTAATGCGTGCCTGTCTTGCCTGATCCTCAGAAAGACGCCCCTTCTCAACACGACCCGGCAGATAGGAGTTAACGAAGTCGTCAGCCTTTTTTAAGGTTTCAACGTTTACATCAAAACATTTGACACTAAAACCGCAAATGGCCGCCTGAAGTGCAATCTGATGTCCCATATTGCCGGCGCCAACCACACAGATATTGCGTATATCGTCGAATTTCATGGTAATTCCTGTTAACTGATGGTGAGATCCTAATTAAATTCATGCATTTACGAAGTTTGCATTGTGAGCATAGCGAAGGAAAATCCAGAAACTATTTTTGTAAAGCATTGTAATTGACATTAAGGCTCATAGGGTGATTTACTCATTGGCAATCAGATAAAGTCCGCCGGGACAATTATTTTGTTCGCACTGGGCGCCAACAATAGTGCCTTGGTATGTTTACCAGAAGACATTAGTGATGTTCATCGGTATTGTCTTAATTTATGAATTAAATTTCATACCTGCTAAGGCTCAGGCTCAGCAATTCTCAAAAATCGGGTTCAATAATTTTTCGAACGACAAGCTAATTCAACTTCAGGAGTCCGCAGAAAAGTTAAGGTTAGAGAGGCAACTAGCTGAATCTGCTGCTGTATACCAGGAGTTGTTTCTCGCGATCCGTGCGAATTTGGGCCTTTATTCGGAGCAACAATTTGTTGTGTTGGACAGGTTGATTGCACTGGAAATCGACCGTAAAGACTGGGACAGACTTAATCAACATCTCAGTTATCAGGAATGGTTAAGCAAACGTCTTTACGCTGACAACCCTGTCGCTCTGTCAGAGCAACTACAAGCCAACTCAAGACATCGGATGCGTGCTGCCAGCTATTGACCTTACCCCCGAATTTAGAGCCATGAACTTGATGAGATTTCCAGCTAATCTAATGCTACGGAGATCTCAACATGAAAAAACGATACACAGACGAGCAAATTATCAAAGC
>CALQJO020000079.1 GCA_943330915.2 Rhodoferax sp. OV413
ACCCTGCGGTTGGCACGGTGGATACGCTTGAACATATTGCCGAGTATCGTGTTGAGATGGTTTGTGCGGAAGCCTGCGTCGGTGCCGTTATCGCTGCTTTGCGTAACTCCCATCCTTACGAAGAGCCAGCTTTTGATGTCACTCAGGTTTTGGACTTCACACACTCTCACTGATAACTGTCATCGCAGTTTTTCGTTCTTGTGAATAAGTTACATCGTACATCCGTACTGGGAAGCGATTAATTTTGTGGTCTCTGAAGAACTGCTGAAGAGTGGTTTTTACAACAGCGAATGCAATTTCATCCCAGGGGATTTCGTGCTCGCTGAACAGTTTGACTTCAAGACTTTCAGCGCCCGGCGCAAAATCCAACCCGTCAAGTCTTGCTCGGAAGAACAGATAAACCTGATTGATGTTTGGTAGATTAAATACGGTGTAAAGGCTGTCTTGCTCTAATGTAACATTGGCACCTGCTTCCTCCTGAGTCTCGCGTATCGCTCCTTGCCAAGTAGTTTCACCATTTTCCATAAATCCTGCCGGCAAAGTCCACAAGCCTGCTCTTGGTTGAATAGCGCGGCGGCATAACAATACCTTGGCTCCAAACACTGGGATTGTTCCGACGATATTGTTTGGATTCTGATAAAACACGATATCGCAGGTCAAGCAACAGTACCTGAGCTTATCATCGCCGGCGGGAATATGATGCGTAATCGGCCCGGAACATAGCTGACAGAACTTCATGCACCCTCGGCTTTTGGTTTAACGTTGGTAAGTGAGGTCAATGCTTGCTCGGTTGGGAAGGTTGAGAAGATTCTCCAAAAAATTTTGAGACCTGTGTTTTTTGGCAATCGCCTTCAGTGGGCTGTTAAGACAATAGTTCAATTCAGTAAAGGATTCTTGCGTGATACCGGTTATCTTCAGGATCCGTGCGGTAGGGTTTCCCGCACGCCTGGGTTCAATGACAATCCTGAGATGAAGGCCTTGCAACCTGCGTTTTGTGTCTTTTAATGCATTTATGACCTGTTCAGAGAACAACCCTTGATGGAGGCGTTCGAGCGCCACCGGGGCATCTTTGTGCAACCGCATCATAGTGTCAAAATCAGGCAGTTTTATCATCCGGTGCTAGATCCTGTTAATTTCACAATGCAGTCTGAACTGTCGTGAAGTAATAAACGCTTCAGCTTCACGCAGCCTCCGTTCCGTCGCTTGCAAGCGCTCAGCACATTCCATGGCTGTTATGCGAACATGTGTTGGCTTTAGCGTTGTGTCAGCCCGGCTGTTGCTGGATGATGTTGCACCTGATACCCGAGATGAACCACGAGCAGACTTTTGCAAGGATTTTGGTTCTTTGTCAAGCACAATCCAACAGATAACGTACGCCCAAAATGTAATTCCTCCGAGTACGAATATCGATATGAACGTCACCAGGCGTACGATAAATGTGCCGATATTCAGATAATCTGCAATACCAGCACACACGCCTGCTACGCGAACGTTTGTACGACTTCTATACAGAGGCTTTTTGAGATTAAACCGAGTGGCTTGTTCGCTTTGCCAACCGACTTGATCGGTCATCCCTTCTTGATTTTCTGGTTCTGGCGGTGTCTCGTTACCTGGCACATACGCGGCCATGGCCGCTTTTATACGTTCAGGTCGTTTTTCATCTTCTAGTATCCAGTACATCGCCAGATAAACCAGTATCAGAAACGGTGATACCAGGCAGGCAATGACATATATTACGCGGACCAGTGCTGTTGGAACTTCAAGGTATTTTGCAAAACCCGCGCACACTCCCAGTACCTTTTTGTATTCTCTGTCCAAGCCTAATTTTGGGCGCTGATACAAAAATTCAGTTTCCTGATCAGTGTTTCTGCTCATGTTGATCCCTCCAGCCGGGGACTTCAGAGTCCAGAATCGACTCAAGAGTATCAATCCGACGGTTCATGGTATCAGCCATAGCACTGAGCTCACTTAGCTCATAAGCTCTCGCTGCGGCTGGTATTTTTTTCTCCTTGCGGCGATAAAGCAGCACGACCCAGATCGTCACGAAAATTCCGCCAACAGTAATAAGCGAAATTACAAATTCAAAAAAATCCATGAGCCGTGTCCTTTACTGTTTGTTAAGTTTTGCCTTGATTGACTGAAGCTCCAGATCGATTTTTTCCTGATTGGCCAGTTCTGCAAACTCATCCTGCAGTCCCTTTTGCTTGATGTTCATGCTGTCTACCTGACCTTCCATCAAGTCTATCTTGCGCTCGTAATACTCAAACTTGTTCATAGCACTGTCAATACTGAAACTATGCAGTTTCTGGTTGATGTCCACGCGTGATTGTGCTGCAGAGCTTCTCATCAGTAGAGTTTTTTGACGGGCTCGTGCATCACTCAGTTTCGCTTGCAACTGATCGATTTCAGTACTGAGTTTTTCAAGCGTTTCTTCCAGTTTATGCAGTTCGTCCTCAAGCATGCCGACGGTCGCGTTTACCGTTGATTTTTCAATCAGTGCAGCTCTGGCCAGATCTTCCCGGTCTTTTCCCAGCGCCAGTTCAGCTTTGGACTGCCATTCGCCGGCCTGACGATGAAGTTGTTCGATACGACGATTTACAGTTTTCTTTTCAGCTATAACCTTGGCGGTACTGCTACGAACTTCTACCAGCGTTTCTTCCATTTCCTGAATCATCATGCGTATCATTTTTTCAGGATCCTCGGCTTTGTCTAGCAGAGCACTGATGTTGGAGTTAATGATGTCGCTCAAACGTGTGAAGATGCCCATATTCTATTACCTCTGAAAGTGAACTACATTTTACTATTGCCGGCCTGTTTGGATGTTTTTCAACTGGGGCCAGCAGGACAAAGCAGAATGTGTGCCATGATTAATGCTTTAAGTTAACATGCTGAATATAAACAAATAATTAATGTTTTGCTGATCCTTGTAAAACACAGGTTGGTCAGCGTGCTTAACAAATGGTATTTTTCGCAACATAGTAGTACTGGAATTCGCGTCACCAACAGGAGTTAGAGTATGCCCACCGAGTTGTCCTTGCCAAGAATGATAGGTGAGTCTGCGAGTTTTCTCGAAATGCAGGAACATGTTTCCAGGGTGGCGCCGTTAAATAAACCAGTGTTGATCGTGGGAGAGCGCGGAACAGGTAAAGAATTGATTGCTTCGCGACTTCATTATCTTTCATCTCGTTGGCAACAGGTATTTTTGAAGATTAATTGTGCAGCGCTAAGCGACTCATTGCTTGAGGCTCAATTGTTTGGACATGAAGCCGGCGCGTTTACTGGTGCTAGCGGACAAAGGAAAGGCTATTTTGAACGTGCTGATGGTGGTACTTTGTTTCTTGACGAGCTTGCAAACACTGCAATGCCTGTGCAGGAAAAAATCCTCAGGGTTATTGAGTACGGTGAGTTCGAACGTCTTGGAGGCACTCAGACAATCAAAGTTGACATTCGGTTGGTGGGGGCAACCAATGAAGATTTGCCCGCGCTTGCCCGTATTGGGAAGTTCAGGGAAGATCTTCTCGACCGATTGGCATTCGACGTGGTGACCTTGCCGCCTTTGCGGGTTCGTACGGACGATATTCTTGTGCTGGCTGAGCATTACGCCATCGGTATGGTAAAGGAGATGGGGCAAGATTTTTTTGCAGGATTCTCTGATGATATGCAGCGTGAACTACTCAATTATAGCTGGCCTGGCAATGTCCGTGAGTTGAAAAATGTGGTTGAAAGGGCTGTCTATCTTAATCCAGGAAGGGTAATAAGCAAATTGGTTTTTAATCCATTTGTTTCACCTTACCGGCCTGCCGTATCGCCCGTGCGCGCACAGCAGTCAGGCGCGGAGGTTGGAGTTACAGACATCAGTAACCCATTGCTTGAGAGTGGGAGATCTAAACAACTCAATCATGCAACCGTGAGCTGGACTGGTGATACGCTCGATTTTCAAGAACACATACAGAACTACGAGACAGAATTGTTACGTAAAGCGCTTGAGCATTGTCAGTTCAATCAAAGAAGAACGGCGACCTTCCTGAATTTGAGTTACCACCAGCTACGCGGTTATCTTCGAAAATACGATCTTTTGTCTTGAGGGGTGAGTAAGATTACAAAGGTGTCTGAGATCAGTTTTCTTCTTGCTCATAATGATCAAGAGTTGTGTTTTCCAGAGGCGACCAAAGGCAGTATTGACTTGTGGTGGGTGCCTGTTCCAGATGTCAATGTTTCCTCGCTTTACAGTCATTATCATCGCGTCCTGAGTGCGGCAGAGCATCAGCGCTTTTTATCGCAACGATTGCCGAAGGGGCAGTTGCAATTTCTGATCACCCGTATAGTTCTGCGTTACCTTTTTAGTGTCTATCACCCGGAAATACAACCTGCCCAATGGATATTTACAAAGAGTGAGACAGGGCGCCCTCAGGTTGATCTGAGCCAAACTTCTCTAAAGTTCAATCTTACACATACAGGTAAACTGTTATTAATTGCAGTGACAGGAAGCGGCTTGCCAGGAGTTGATGCTGAAATATTAAATAGAAATGTTAGTGTTGCAGAGATTGCTCAAAGGTACTTCAGCAGTGCTGAGGCGTTGCAGATCCTCGATGCCTCTCCTGAACTGCAAAATGAGTTGTTTTTGCGCTTTTGGACACTGAAGGAGGCCGTTGTAAAATCCACCGGACTTGGGCTTTCGCGGGCATTGAGGCGATTTAGATTCGCTTCTCCCATGGAAAAAAAGTTTTTTTTCACAGACGATTGTTGCAGGCAAGGGTATGAGGATATGAAGTTTAGCTTCTGGTCAACTACTGTTGATCAGCATGTAGTGGGAGTGTGTCTGGCAACACCTGAGAGCACGTCCACAGAAGAGCTTAGAATTAACTCACGTAAATTGCTTTGGCCTACGTCAGAGTGTAAAAGCACGGTATCGACACTTCATATCCACTGGTGTAAGAGCAATTGATTCAAAAAGAATGAATGCAGATGTCAAAGTATATACTCAAGCACAAACTTGGAACCGTAGAATCCAACTAGTAGAAAGGCGAATCCGGTCAATGTTCCTTTAATTGCGGAGTTGCCTCGCCATCCTAATCGGTGGCGACCAATCAGCAGAGCAGCAAATACTGCCCACGCCAGCAAAGAAAAGAACATTTTATGTGGGAGTCCCTGCGCTCCGATGTCACTAACAAAGACAAAACCAGCCACTATCGCCAGGCTAAGCAATATCTGAGCCGTCCATAAAAGCTCGAACAGCAGGCGTTCCATATCTTGCAAGGGGGGAAACCAGCGCATGACGCGAGCAACATGATGGTGCTTAAGTTGGTGATTCTGAAACGCGAGAAACAGTGATTGTACAGCGGCAATAGAAAACAGGCTGTAAGCAACAATTGAAAAAATGATATGGGCAGCAATTCCCTCCTCAATGTGTTGAGGAGGATATGTGCTCCTGATACCTAACGATAGCAGTATGGACAGCATAGCCAGAGGCACTACCGCCAAGATAAGGCTACTGGCCGGTCGCCGAATGTTGCTCAACAGGGTCAGCAGCATGATCAGCGCGAAAATCAATGAGCTGATTTCAGTAAGACCAAAATGATACGCTGCATCCCGGTAAATCAACGTTCCGGCACTGCAGAAGTGTGCAGATACACCTATAAAACCTGCCCACAGTGTGCCAGGACGAGTGCTGGAGCGCACGGCCCCGTTTTTTATAGTTTGCCGCTGCAGCGCCAAAGTGCCCGCATAAAAGAGCAGTGCGACAATGCCTGTTAATGTGGTAATGACCATAAGCTGGCGGAATCCTGCTGGTGTGCGGTGTGATTAAAGCTGTCAAAGTGTCGCACATGTACTGATGTCAATGAAGAGCTTTTTTGTGATAAGAGAGCATCCTCTGCAGGGCTCTATTGTCCACGTGTCTCATCAGGGTGATAATACATTTAATTAAATTTCGAACGGTTACAGACGCACTGTCAGTTGTCTGTCCGATGCTGAAGAGGCAAATCAACATGTTTGAGAGCTTAACGGAACGACTGTCCGGTGCTATGCGGAAGATCAGCGGAAAAGCAACGCTGACTGAAAATAACATTGAGGAAGCTTTGCGCGAGGTTCGTCGCGCATTGCTTGAGGCAGATGTTGCCTTGTCAGTTATCAAGGATTTTACTGATCGCGTTAAGCTCAGGGCAGTAGGGCAGGAAGTGTCACAAAGCTTGAGTCCGGGTCAGGCGTTTATAAAAATCGTCAAGGCAGAACTTGAGGCGGTGATGGGAGCTGCCAACGAGCAGCTCAACCTGAATGCTCAGCCGCCCGCAGTGGTGCTCATGGCAGGTTTGCAAGGTGCCGGTAAAACAACAACGGTTGCCAAGCTGGCAAGATGGCTTAAAGAGTCACAGAAAAAGTCAATAATGGTCGTGAGCGCCGACGTTTACAGACCTGCGGCGATCGCCCAGTTGCAGACCCTTGCGGCCGATGTGGGAGTTAAATTTTACGCATCTGACAACACGCAAAGGCCGGCCGACATTGTTCAGGGTGCATTAAAGGAAGCTCGAAAGGCGTTTGTTGATGTACTGCTGGTAGACACTGCGGGACGTCTGGCTGTTGATCAGGAAATGATGGCGGAGATCAGTGAACTGCATAAGTTACTGAATCCGATCGAAACCCTGTTTGTGGTCGATGCAATGACAGGGCAGGATGCGGCGAACACTGCGCGTGCATTCAACGACGCTCTTCCACTGACAGGGGTTGTTTTAACCAAGGTGGATGGTGATGCACGAGGGGGTGCCGCCTTATCTGTCCGTCACATTACCGGTAAACCCATCAAGTTTATTGGTATGGGTGAAAAAACAAACGCACTTGAACCGTTTTATCCTGATCGTATTGCATCTCGTATTCTGGGTATGGGCGATTTGTTATCGCTTATTGAAGACGCAGAACGCAACGTTGATAAAGCAAAAGCGGAAAAATTGGCTAGCAAAATCCAGAAAGGGAAAGGTTTTGATCTGGAAGATTTTCGCGAGCAGCTGCAGCAGATGAAGAACATGGGCGGTATGGCCAGCATTCTGGACAAAATGCCGGGAATGGGAATGTTGCCCCCGGGTGCCGCAACCAAGGTTGATGACAGTCAGTTCCTTAGAATGGAGGCAATCATCAATTCCATGACGCCACGTGAGCGCCAAAACCCCGATGCTCTGAATGGCTCACGCAAGCGCAGAATTTGTGTTGGTTCCGGAACTCAGATTCAGGATTTGAATCGGTTGTTAAAACAGCACAAGCAAATGCAGAAAATGATGAAAAAAATGAAAAGTGGTGCGTTGGCAAATATGATGCGCGGCCTAGGTGGTATGCGTGGCCCTGGTGGCTTCCCTGGTGCCGGTGGCCCACCCCGATTTTGAAGGAGGAATTAGCGTGTTTAACTCACGATGTAGTGGGTTATTTGTTGAAAAAGCACAAAGAAATCTTCCCACAGGCAGATGTTTGGCTTAGAATGCCGCACTTTTTCCGGCACTGTGTCGGTATTAATCTATTTTCGTACGAAGATAACTTTAGGAATCGTAGTATATGGTCACAATCCGATTGGCTCGCGGCGGCGCAAAGAAAAAGCCTTTTTACCACATCACTGTGTCTGACTCGCGTAATGCGCGGGACGGCCGGTTTATCGAGCGCGTTGGATTTTTCAATCCGGTAGCCCGCGGCAAGGAAGAACGTCTGCGTATCGATCTTGATCGCATCAGCTATTGGTCAACTCAGGGCGCTCAGCCAAGTGATCGCGTTGCGGCGCTGATCAAAGAAGCAGCTACAACTGCTACTACCCAGGCTTGATGTCAGGATATCGCTGAATTGGCTCGTCTGAGTCCAAATGAAGGCGTCTTCCGATCTGGTATCGATAGGACGCCCGAACTGGTCAGCCTTGGTCGGATAAGTTCGCCCTATGGTGTAAAAGGCTGGTTTAAGCTGGTCTCTCATACCCAGCCCAGAGAGAATATTCTTGCCTACCGGTTGTTTACGGGTGTTGTTAACGGCGTCAGCCGTATGTTGGAGATGGACGAAGCAAAGGTGCATGGCAAAGGTCTGGTGGCGCACTTGGTGGGGTTTGATACCCCGGAAGACGTCAGACTGATGACAGGCATGGAATTGATGATTCCTCTGTCGGATCTTCCTGAGCTGAGCTCAGAAGATTATTACTGGCATCAATTGCAGGGCTTGAAAGTAGTAAACGTTGCTGGCCAGTTTTTAGGCAGAATTGATAGCCTGATGGAGACCGGGGCCAACGATGTGATGATAGTGAAGCCATGTGAGGGCGGTTTGGACAAACACCAGCGGTTGATACCGTGGTTGCCTGACCATGTTGTTCTCAAGGTAGATATAGAGAACAAAATAGTTTTCGTGGACTGGGAAGCTGATTACCTCATCTGAGTTTTTTAACATCAGATGCGGTCTGGATTAAGTTTTAACCGGAGTAGCGCGCATGTTGGCTGGTCGCATGCAGGTAGGTATCGTAACGCTGTTTCCGGAGATGTTCACTGCGGTGACATCCTTTGGCATAACCGGCCGTGCGTGTCGCGATGGTATAGTTGAAGTTGCTTGCTGGAGTCCACGGGATTATGCGAAGGATCGGCACGGCACAGTAGACGATAAACCGTTCAGCGGCGGCGCAGGCATGTTAATGAAAACTGGCCCACTGTGCGACGCGATTGCGGCGGCAAAGGCCTGGAACGATAAGACACCTTCGGTGATTTATTTGTCACCGCAGGGGCGCCGGCTTGATCATACGGGTGTTACTTTGCTCGCTCAGCGCCGTAATTTGGTGCTGGTGTGCGGTCGGTATCAGGGCATAGATGAGCGGGTTTTGAAGACGGAAATAGATGAGGAGTGGTCCATTGGAGACTACGTACTCAGTGGCGGAGAGCTTGCTGCCATGGTTATGCTGGATGCCATCATCCGCTACCAGCCTGGCGCTCTCGGACACGAAGATTCTGCAGGACTGGATTCCTTTGCAGATAGCAATACAGGATTGAGTTTACTTGATTGCCCGCGATATACGCGTCCGCGGGAGTTTGCGGGGCTGACAGTACCAGAGGTGCTGATTGGTGGAAATCACGAATTGGTCAGGCGCTGGCAATTGAAACAGCGGCTGGGACAGACATGGTTAAAGCGGCCTGATCTGCTGGCTCAACAGAGCCTTGATCAGCATGAGCAGGTGCTTCTAAATGAATTTATCAGTGAATACGGTACCTTGCCGACCTGAGCAAACGCAGCCCCAATCGTTGGAGCTGGTAAATCAGGTGTTAAGGGTATCCATAACCGGGAGTACGGCGATGAGTGACAGCAAAAATATAGAATTGGTTGAAAGCCAGCAGATAACCAGGGAAGTGCCGGAATTCAGCCCGGGCGACACTGTAGTCGTACAAGTTAAAATTAAGGAAGGTGACCGTGAGCGTCTTCAGGCGTTCGAAGGCATAGTGATTGGCATCCGTAATCGTGGGCTTAATTCAGCCTTTACTGTCCGTAAAATTTCTCACGGTGTTGGTGTTGAGCGTACTTTTCAGACTCACAGCACCATGATCGACAGCATTACGCTGAAGCGTCGTGGCGATGTGCGTCAGGCAAAACTGTATTACCTGCGGGATCTGTCTGGTCGAGCTGCACGAATCACCGAGAAGTTGGAAAAGAAAGTCAGCTGATTCGGCTAAGCTGTCGTTACCTTGTTGCGGAAAGCAGCAAAAAAAGCTTGCGCAGAACTTGCGTGACGATCTGCAAAAAGGGGC
>CALQJO020000080.1 GCA_943330915.2 Rhodoferax sp. OV413
CGTCATAACCTGTTCATGGCCAGTCAGCCGGTGCATCGGCCGCCATTGATCTGCAATCATACTGCCGACGCATTGCGCGGGCAGATTGGTCAACACAATAGCGCTGTTGAATCCGGAACTGCCATGGTGCTGGCCGTATTGCATGATCTGATCCGTCATCAGTCGCAGTCCTACACATTCACAGAGAACTGGAGTCGTGCTTGAGGCGATTTCCCGCATTGAATTTTTGTGTGATCAGCGGAAGGATGTGTTGATATGACTGCTATTGCGACGTTAACCATGAGCCCGGCCGTTGATTTGTTTGCCAGCACTGAACAGTTTTACTACGACAGCAAAACGCGCTGCGAGATACTTCATCGTGTTCCGGGCGGCGGTGGCATCAATGTTGCTCGTAACCTGCGCCGTCTCGGGCTGGACGTACTGGCTGTGTTTCCTGCCGGCGGTCATCACGGTGACTTGCTGGAACAGTTACTGGCGGATGATGGTCTGCCCTTTACACGTGTCGGTATCGAGAATGAAACCACGCAGAATATCGCCCTGCGAGAGGCCAGTTCGGGCAAGTCTGTGCACCTGGTGTTTCCCGGCGCTGTGCTTCAGGCCGGTGAATGGCGGGCCTGTCTGGATGCCATCGACGCCATCAATCCTGCGCCACGGATGCTGGTGATCAGCGGCAGCCTGCCAGCCCCCATACCTGCGACGTTTTTTGCTGATGTTATACATGCCTGCCATCAACGCAGCATTCGTGTGGTGCTTGATACGTCAGGTGCAGCGCTGCGTCATGCGCTGGAGGCGGGTGTGTACTTTGTGAAACTCAATCGTGAAGACTTTACTGCACTGGGGTATGCCGGGCCAGATACCCCTCATGATCGCCTGATTGCCATGAAAAAGATGGTAGACGATGGTTGGGCCGAGCATCTGGTGCTGACGCTTGGGCCGCACGGCGCACTGCTGGCGAGTCGTTCGGGTGAGTTGATGCACATCACCCCTCCCCCGGTTACCGTGGTGAGTCATGCCGGCGCTGGTGACAGTTTTGTCTCAGTCATGACCTGCAAGTTGTATCAAGGGACCAGCGTAGCAGAAGCCTTTGCTTATGGTGTTGCCGCTGCAGCGGCAGCCATCAGCACGCCCGGCAATCAATTGGAAGATTTTGACTGGCTGGCGCAGGTTTATGCGGGAGTTATTCGCAGAATCTGAATTTTTTGATGATTTTTCCTCACAGTGCATACACCTCTTGGGGCACCAGCACATGCCGGGGAGGCACTTTTGTCGCTGTTCATATTTGTAATAATCAGTAAAGAGTTGACGATAAAACACCCCTCAATCCGATGGCACAAAGACGTCGACAGCGCCGTAACCATATGGTAGCGTCAGCATTGAAAGCTTGGTTCCAAGGCACTATTTTGGTTGGCTGCAGCTTTCTTCAAATGCCAGTTAATGTAAGTAACATCGGTTACAGGAAATCACTCACAATTTCCTCAACGTGTAGCCAAAAAAATAATTAGAATGGAGCAAAAAAGATGTTCAATTTACCTTTCAAGCGCAGGCTGTTGTGCACGTCCGTCTGCATCGCTCTCCTCCCTCTCGCTAACACCGGTTTTGCCCAGCAAGACGAAGAAACAGTAGAGGAAATCATTGTCACCGGTTCCTTTATTCGCCGAAGCGAAGGGTTTACTCAGGCATCCGCTGTCACCCAGCTCAACGCTGCTGACCTGGCCGATGAAGGAACGATGAACCTGGGGGAAGTTATCCAGAACCTGACATTTGTGGGTGGCCCTTCGTCATCAATTACCAACACTATTCAAGGAACCTCGTCGCGTTCTACCAACATTGACCTGCGTGGTCTGGGCGCCCGCTCAACCCTGGTACTGGTAGACGGCAAGCGCATTGCTGAAGCTAACGTCAACCTGTTACTGCCCACCATTGCCATTTCCCGTATTGATATCGTCGCCGATGGTGCTGCTGCACTGTACGGCAGTGAGGCGGTTGCGGGCGTGGTCAATTTTGTGCCATTTACATCGTACGATGGACTCAAGATTGAGGCTTACTCCGAACAGGATTCGGACAGAACCTTTGAAGATCACTCCATGCAGGCACTGTGGGGTGGCGCGGTTGGCGACCTTGATGTAGTGCTGGCCGGCCAGTTCAAAACCAACACGCGACTCGGTTGGGATGAGCGCCCCGATTTGGCGCAGGCGGGGATGAACTACTCGTCCAATGCACCGGGCAACTATGTGGTTCCAAACCGCAATGCCGCAGGTCAATATACCGGCGCACGAACAAACCGCCCAGACCCCAATTGCGCGCCGGCGGCAGATCGTGATTCTTACGTCAAGGGTGAAAATAATAACCCGTTTGGCATGTTGGTTGGCAGCACTGCGACAGGTACCTGCTATTTTGACTATGGAGATACCCGCAGCTACCGTGATCCGTTGGACAACAACTCGCTGTTTGCCAATGCAACCTGGGATGTCAGTGATGATTTGACATTGAATCTGCAGGGTTTCACCTCACGCTTGTATCAAGCCTCATATACCTCCACGTCTAACCCCGGCAACTCCCGTATTGGCGAACTGCCGGTAGTGCGTGGTGAAATCCCCGGTAACCCGTTCCGGGCAGTGAACGCGACTGGGCAGCCACTGTTTGGTGTTGATGCTAACGGTGACGGATTGCCAGATCGAGGCACCAGTGACCTGAACGCCGACGGTCTGCCTGACTATATCGTTACCGGGATTGCTGCCAATGGTGTGCCGCTGTTTGAAGATGTGCGCCCACGTACGCTAAGACCGATTAACAAAACACATACCATGGTTAACGGATTCACGCCTGACGGGGACAATATTTCCGGCAGCGTTGACCGCAACAGCCGTTACAGTCTGCAAGCCAACTTTAAAGTACCGGTGCTGGAAGGCTGGGAAGGTTTTGCGGCGTACAGCTACAGTCACCGTAAAATTGGATCCATGGCAACGCAGGAATATGACATCGAAGCGATGAAACAAGGTTTACGCTGTGATCCTATCCGTGATCGGGCAGCCTGTTATAACCCCTTCTTTGTGACTGATCAGAAGAACCAGACCTCACCACAAGTGCTTGAGGCGATTGCCGCTCGCAGACGTTCATTTTCAGAGAATGACCTGAGTGTGATCGATGTGGTGATCAACGGTGAGGTAGGTTTTGACCTGCCCGGTGGTGCGGTCGGTGCTGCCATTGGCTTCCAGCGCCGTGCAGACAGCTACGACAATACACCGTCAGAAACCGCTATTCGTGGCGCCACCTGGATCGGTAGTCCGATTCGCGAATCGGTGACCAGTGGCAATCGGGAAGTAGACTCTCTGTTCGCTGAATTTGCACTGCCGGTGCTCGACAATCTGGAAGTGGAAGCCGCGGTGCGTGTTGAAGATTTCAGCACCGGCCAGCGTTCAACTGATCCAAAAATCGGCTTCACCTGGGCAACCACTGACTGGATGAGTATTCGTGGCACCACGGGCGATGCGTTTATTGCACCTAGCCTGCAACAGTTGCTGAACCCCATAAGCTGCGCACTGTCCACGGTCAGTGACCGTTTCTCAGCCTTCTCAGCATTCACAACATTCTGCGCCGGTGGCAACCCCGCCTTGCAGAACGAGACGTCAACCTCCAATCAGCTGGGTGCGGATTTTGCTTTCGGGGATCTCACCTTCTCGTTGACCTGGAACGAAACTGATTTTACCAACCGTATCGTCGGCATTGGTGGTCAGCAAATCATGAACGCCGATTTTGCGGCCTTCCAGAAGTGGTCAGGGTTCACCGGTAATGGTGTGGGTGCTGCTAACCGCCCTAGCGCAGCGCAGTTACAGTCTTGGCTGGCCAGTGGTCTGTCTAATCCGGACATTATCCGCGACCGAAGTGACCTAGGCACCATTCTGCAGGTGAATTCACCGGGCAGCGTGAATGCTCAATCGGTCAAAGTCACCGCATGGGATGTGCAGGCTAACTATAGCTACAGTCTGAATAACTGGGGTGATCTGCGCTTTAACCTGCAGGCTACCAACATGAATGAGTTCGTGTTTGCTGACAGTACTACCGCGACGCCCACGGATGGTGTTGGCAGTACCAACCTGCAAACCGGCACTGCTCCAGCTATTCCAGAGTGGAAGGCTAATCTGCGTTTGGGTTGGGTGATGGGACAGCATGCTGTTACTGGTACCGTGCGTTATGTGGGTGCAGTGGATTATGACGGTACTCGTTACCCAATCATCGACTCGTTTGCCAATACCAACCGGGTACCAACGGCTGAACTGACCGAAATCAGAGCGTGGACTGACTTCGATCTGTCCTATACCTACCGTGGTCTGGAACTGTTAGACGGTGAGGTTGGGTTCACCCTGGGTGCCCGCAACCTGTTTGACCGTCAGGCTCAGTGGACAGATGACTTCGCCGGCGTGATGGGTGAACTGCAGGATCCGATGGGTCGTTCCATCTACGCGCGTATGGTTTACGATTTCTAAAGCGCAGTAAGCAGTCTGCTCCAAATAAAAGGGCTCCGAGAGGGGCCCTTTTTTTATGCCTCAAATTTGTTTTTTGACTGATACGCTACGTTGTGATTGTTCTGATTGTGGAAAGCCAGTCTCAAATGCGTGGCACAGCCAGCACATTAAAACTGATACTGATCCTGTCACGCCCGCTCTGATTTTCATCCACGCCGTGTTCCAGCCACCCGGGGAACACATACATGCGCCCCTCTTCGGGCCGCATACGTAACTCGCTGGCAGTGAAGTCAGTGGGTCTTTCTATCGGGTAGGTCAGCATGCGCGAGGCAACTCTGGGGTCGCGGAAATAGATGCTGCCGCAATCAGGTGCGTCGAGGCTGACGTAATAAACCCCGCTGAAGTGACAATTGGGATGGTAGTGAATCTGGTTGGAAGCGCCGGGCGGACTGATATTCAACCAGGCCTGATGTTGAAGAACAAAGTCCTTTTTGAAGTGTTGTGATTCAGTGATGCGTTCACACACCTGCAGAATTCTGAGATTAATAGCTTCAAATTCAGGCAGATGCTGCAGGTTATTGGCACTTTGCCAGCCTTTGATATTGGTCTTGCTGACACCGGCCGGGTCGCGTTGACGCAGCTGCAGAGCCACCTTCAGCAGGTCTTTGTTAAAAGATTGGCGGTCGTCAAACAATGTTGTCCACACCAGCGTGGGAAACAACGATTCAGGGATGATTTCCAAGTCACTTTTCTCTTGTCAGGTATGTTTGGTTTCAGAAGTGTTTAGGTTCATGAGCGTATAGTTTCAGGTGTTTAGCGTCGGTTCTGGTGATCAGGGTTGACCCAACGCAGCACGCGTTTGGTTGATGCCATGGCGCAACCAGCCTGCTTCGTTGGAATTGGCCGAATCCGTCAGCAGTTGCTGCAGTGCGGCCAGGCGCGCCTGTAGCGCTGGAACATGGGCGGGTTCAGCGGTCAGCGCAATATCCGCGATGTGCATGGCTCGTACCGCATCACCATCGCGAAGGTACTGCTGTGACAGTTCAGCCACCCGGTCCGCTCCGCCACCCAGAGCCACCAGATCCGGGTACACAGCCGCCGGGCCTGTGGCATACATGTTGGCCGGATTGCCATCAAACCAGCCCATGTATCCCTCGTAAATGCCGCGCACCGTCCAGGAAATTGCGCCGTATTCCTCGCCGATGTTCAGGTCATCAGGCAAGGCAATTTCCTGCATTAAGGTATAGACATCCTTGCCCTGATTCATCCCGGCAACGGTTTCATCGTGAACATGCAGAATGGCGTCGCGGTACTTGCTGACCGCCTGATTAATCATGGCATTGCCGTGAATGGCGTCACCATGGCTTGGAATCATGATCTCCGGCTGCAACGCCAGTACCTTATTCAACGAACTCACGTAATCCAGCGCCCAGCGTGGTTTGGTTCCACGCAAAGTATAGATATTGGGGAATGAGCCATAAAAATTATCACCCACAAACGCCGCTTTTAACTCCGGTATCCATACCGACAGGTGATCGTAGGTTTCACCAGGCGTGTGAATGATTTCAAAGGTCAGGCCACCCAGGCTGAAACTGTATTCACGGTCAAACAGGATGGTCGGTGTGATGCTGGCCGTGTAATTACCAGGATTCATCTGCCCGGGCTGTGCTGCGCCGCCGGCCGGACGCGGCATGTCAGGAAACTGTGCGGCATTACGAATGGCAAACATACCAGCCAGACGGTTCTGGTAATGCATAAACTCTTCATGCTCGGCGTGGGCGATGATCTCAGTGCCCTCCTCACGCCACAGCTGCACACCACCAATATGATCACCGTGCGCGTGTGTCAGCACGATGTAGCGCACGGGTGCGTCACTAACCTCTTGTAGCAATTGTTTATGACGGGGCGCGGTGGCCGGCAGCGAGGTGTCGATAATGACGTTACCCTCGTTGGTCATCACCATAAAGGTGTTGCCAAAACCGGTGGCCTGCCAGATCTCGTCAGTGATGCGATGCGCGGTGGTGTCGTTTAGGCCTACCTGAGTCGGGTTAAGTCCCAGCGGAGTTTGAGCCAGTGCAGGCTGAACTACTGACAGTGTTAACACTGCCAGCGTTGATCCCAATAGGGTTAATCCAAAGGGGGTTGATCCAAAGGGGGTTGATCCAAATAGTGTTGCCAGCGTGAGACGCAGTTGACCTGCAAAGTTCTTATCAGACATGTCAGCTTCCCGTTTTATTGTTTGTTGTGCCACTCGTGTGGATCATAATGCCTGCAAGCAGCTTCGTACACATTGGTGACCTGGCTACGGTTGCAACATAAACCGTTGCTGCGTCACCGACTCTATCTTTTCTCGTGAGTAAAACGCCGGAAACACTTTATCGTTAGCCCACAGCTCAAACAGATTGCGGTAATACGGGCTGTCCGGATCATCCACCTGCCCCGGTGTATTCATGCCAAGCGTGTTATCCCAGTCGCGTGTGTCCACAAATATACGGAATGAGGCGCCGGTTGTCTGATTGTCGCCTCCGCCGGTATTGCCCAAGGTATAGCCATTACCGCCGCGTGGCGCGGGGCCGACATTGAGTAACTGTTGAGTTGCCTCATCCACAGCGCTTGCCAGTGGATGGCGAATCAGGGCGTGGTGATATTTTTCCTGCCCGTATTGCCACTGACTCCAGTCTGATCCGAGTTTGTTATTCAGGGTTATCAGTGCGAGTTGCAACACGTCCTGCAAAAACTGATCACGACCGGCCAGTGGATCGGCACCAAAGTCGCCATCGGGTGCCAACAGGAAATCAATGGCAGTCTTTAAGCCAACGCGCAGGTAACTCTGGGCATCCGCTGGCACTTTTAGTGCGTCTATGCTGTCCAGCAACTGCCGTTCAAACGCGACATAAATACCTGCCTCTACCGAATCCTTGTCGAGCACAAAGTCCCAGTTCAACAACATCTGCCTTGCCCGTTCCACGTCCGCATTGGCTGCGGGTCGGTCTTCAAACAGCGGGATGATGGTGCGTGCGGGCACGGACAAGTAGTCATGCTGCAGTTTGATCATGTCCATCATATTAAAACGTCCACCGGAACCCAGCACTTCACTGCCGCGCACCCAGCGGAACGGGTCTGTCCAGGTGTAGCCAATGGCCTCCAGAAACGGATAATCCGGCGGTGTGTAGTTGCTGTTGGAGGTTTCCACAAAACCACGTGCCGGGTTAAATTCATGCGGCAGATCTTTGATAGGCAGGTAACCGTCCCACTCGAAGCGCCCGTCTCCAGGCACCGGCACCATGCCACTGAAGTTGCGGCGTATTGGCGCTATACCAACCGCTTGCCAACCGATATTGCCGGCCCGGTCTGCCCAGATCATGTTTTCGCCGGGGATATGGCTGAAACTGGCTGCGTCACGAAACTCCTCCCAATTCTGTGCCTGATTCATGCGCAGAGAGGCTAAGTATGGCGCGCCGCCGATTTCCATCCACGCCGGGCGGACGGCGTAGGCTAATTGGTTGGCGGTATCTTCGAAGGTCACCGGTCCATGGCGGGTGTACTTCAGCGTGACGGTGACCGGTTCCGCATCTTTGACAGCAATGGTTTCCTCAATAATATCCATGTCATGCCAGCGATTGTTGTATCGGTACTGATTGGGGTTGGCGGGATTGGTCTCATACACCAGCAGGTCTTCACCGTCGGTTGAGAAAATGGTCAGGCCCCAGGAACCTACCCCGTTGTGGCCAATAGAAATGCCCGGAATGGTGGGTTCGCCGCCGCCAATCACATTCCACCCCGGGCCCACCAGGTGCGCCCAGTAGCGCAGCGAGGGCACAGCTTGTGCCCTGTGCGGATCGTTGACCATCATCGGGTAGCCATCCTGCGTCAACTCACCGCTGACAACCCAGTTATTGCTGCCGATATCGTCTTTACTGCGTCCGGCAAGTTCTTTGGCTTCGGCATCCAGCACGGCGGCCAACTGCGAAAATTGTTGATCGTTATTGCGCTGCGCCACGGTTGCAATGTCCTGAGGCTCAAAGCGCAGTTCTTCTCGGTAAGCATTGTAGAGATGGAGAATATCGTTATTGAGCAGAGAGTTGCAGTTGATTTGTGAATCCAGTGTCAGGTCTGGCACATGGGGGTGGTAATACGTCAGTTCTTTAACAATCTCTTCACCAACCGTGCACACGGCCCTGCCGGTGGCCAGTTCTGCAGTGATATTGCCCAGCAGACCGCCGTGACGGGAAATCACAATCTCTGGCGTCCAGTGTTGTGGCTGAATACCCAGCAGTCTGAATGGTAATGATAGCTGAGCCGGGTCTGCCAGTACCTCGTTGATACGCGCATTTACGCCCGCTACAAACGCGGTGATGATTTCGGCACCGCGCGGGTGGTAGTGATTCATCTCATCAGTGATATCGCCACGGAACTTGAACAGCCGGGTGCCATGATCCCGCTCGATAGCGCGTGCGCCAAGTATCTCAGCCGTGGTCCCTGTGGCCTGAGCCCGCCACAGTTCAAACTGAAACAGACGGTCCTTGGCGGCGTTGTAACCTTGCGCAAAAAACAGGTCGTGTTCGGTTTGAGCGTAAATATGTGAAATGCCCCAGCGGTCTTTCAGAATCTCTACCGGTTGCTGAAGGCCGCTGATCTGCACCGTTGCTGTTTCCTGTGCCGCCGCGTGGGTGGTGTTCAGGGCAACAATCACTGCAATTGCGAGCGATGTCAGGCGGACAGGTGTTGACATGGGGCGGCCTCTGGTTTTTTGAATTATTGAGAAAGTTGCGCAGCACAGTTATTCAGGATTGTGCTTGATGCTACGCCTTCCACAAAGCGATTGGCAATGCGGGCTAGAGATTCTTGAAATGAAGGAGAGATTAATCGCAAAAGCCTTGTTGGCTTTTGCGCCCCTGCGGGCTTCGCGCTGGCGCGCTCGTTGTAACTTGCTGTGCAAGTTATCGAACTCTAACGTTCAAATCTCTCTCCCGCCGCTGGGCTGCGGTGGTTATTTAAACGCGAGAGATTGGCATTGCATGCAGGAGATTCTGCGAGTTGGCGGAGGGAGAGAGATTCGAACTCTCGAAGGACTTTCATCCTCGCCGGTTTTCAAGACCGGTGCAATCAACCGCTCTGCCATCCCTCCGCAGCGCGCGAAGCCGGCATGTTACTACAATTTGTTTATCAGTCAACTGACTTTTTTGC
>CALQJO020000081.1 GCA_943330915.2 Rhodoferax sp. OV413
AGCCGGTTCACTGATGTAATCCAGCACTGCATTGCCCACGGCAGTGGCCATCGGGTTGCCACCAAAGGTGCTGCCATGGGTGCCGGCTGTCATGACTTGCGCCACTTTTTCTGTCGACAAACATGCGCCGATCGGGAAACCGCCGCCCAAACCTTTGGCTGATGCCAGCAGATCCGGGGTCACCCCTAAGGCTTCGTGTGCAAACAAATGGCCGGTGCGACCCATGCCTGACTGTACCTCGTCAAACATC
Source organism: Rhodoferax sp. OV413 (assembly GCA_943330915.2). GTDB lineage: Bacteria > Pseudomonadota > Gammaproteobacteria > Pseudomonadales > Pseudohongiellaceae > Pseudohongiella. The sequence goes on from CALQJO020000081.1 coordinate 251, forward strand.
AGCAGGACGCCGTGCTCATCACACATCTGCCTCACCGCTTTCAGATAATCAACCGCCACAGCGCGGATGCCGCCTTCCCCTTGCACTGGCTCAAGTATTACGCCAGCGGTGTGTTCGGTCATGGCAGTGCGCAGCGCCTGCAGGTCACCAAAAGGCACCTGATCAAAGCCGGAATCGCCGACCAGAAAACCCTCAATATGCAAGGGGTTCAGGCAGGCGGCAATCGGTGCCAGCGTGCGGCCATGAAACGACTGCGTCAGCGAAATGATACGGACGCGCTGTGGTCGGCCGTGATGATAGTGGTACCGACGCATCATTTTGAAACCACATTCCACGGCTTCAGTGCCGGAATTGGCAAAAAACACGCGATCGGCAAAACTCAGGTCCACCAAGCGCTGCGCCAGACGCTCAGTCGGAATATTGCTGAACAGGTTAGAGGTGTGCCACAGGCGCTCGGACTGTTCACGGATGGCCTTGACCAGGTAAGGGTGGCAATGCCCTAAACAGTTCACGGCAATACCGGCGGTAAAATCCAGATAACGTTGCTGATCAGCGGTGTACAGGTAAACACCAAGGCCACGTTCGAATTGCAGTTCCGGGTGGCCATAATTGGCCATTAACGCTGAGCTCATCTGTTGATCCTGGCAGTGCGATGGTGCGATGGGGTGAGGTCTTCAAGTGCTGTGATATTCTAGGCGCGGTTACTTCGTCTGTATAGGCAGTTTTTGCCAGGAGCATCGTATGTTATTTGCAGATAAAACACGCATGGTTACTGAAGCGGCAGCGTTAAAAGGTCGGGCACAGCCCATGCGCATCAGTGGTGTTCATACCATTACTGGTCATACGCTGGTACCGCCGTTTGCGGATGGGCTGCAGCAGGCCGTTTTTGGTCTGGGATGTTTCTGGGGGGCAGAGCGGGTGTTCTGGCGGCAGCCGGGTGTGGTGAGCACGGCAGTGGGTTACGCCGGTGGTTTTACCCCGAATCCCACCTACGAGGAAGTGTGCAGTGGGCAGACCGGGCACACCGAAGTTGTGCTGGTGATATTTGACCCGCAGCTCATCAGCTATGAGCAGCTGTTAGCAGTTTTCTGGGCGTCGCATGATCCGACTCAAGGCATGCGACAAGGCAATGATCGCGGGACTCAGTATCGCTCGGCCATTTATACGCTGAATGATGAGCAGGCCGAGGCAGCCAGCAGGAGCGATGAGCAAGTGCAAGAAAGGTTGACCGCTGCAGGTCTGGGTAAGGTGACCACTGAGATTGCACCTGCGGCGGAATTTTATTATGCCGAGGAATATCACCAGCAGTACCTCGACAAGAATCCCAATGGTTATTGCGGGATACGGGGTCTGCCATGTTTGATCCCCGTGTAACGGGGCGCTACGCCCGGGCATCGGGCAGGACAGAGCAGTAGAGTGAGGGAAAGTGCGGTGAGATACAGTTTAACGGTTTGGGTGCAGTTGTTGTGGATGGTTGCAACGTGCTCAACAGTTCAGGCGCAGAGTGTCGACTTTTCGGGATATATGCGCCTCGGGTACATGGTTTTTGATCGGGACGAACGCAACGGCAGCTCGTCCGATGATGCTCAATTGCGTATGAGGATACGCGCAGGCGTGTTGTGGACTCCAAACGATACCTGGTCTTTTAAAGGTCGCTATGCAGGTCGGGTACATGACTCGCGTAACCGGAGTGGTTTTGTGGGTGTGTTTGAGGGTATGGATTCTGGCGGTCCATCCATAGCACCCGGGCAAACGGCCGTGGATGAATTTTTTGCCCGCGCGCGCTATGGCAAGTGGGATCACCGTGTGGGCCGGTTTCAAACTAACAGTCGCCTGATCGGGCTTGCCAGCAAGTCATTCAGTCGCACCAATTCGACAGGTTGGGATGTGGGCTGGACAGACGGGATACAAAGCACTTACCGCGCTGACCACGGTGTGAATTACACCGCCATCATTGAGCGAAATGACAAAAATGGCCCCAGCAACCAGCGCCGTTCACCACTGGGGTTTGAAAAATCAGCCAGTCGTACCGGTTATTACCTCAGTCTGGATGCCGCCGAGACCAGTGGTTTCTGGGCGCAGCGCTCATTCGACGTGACCTACATTCCTTCCTCGCTATACTACAACGGCATGGCTGCCGGACAGCAGCGCGATTACTTGGGGTTCAGCGGTCGCCTTGCTACCCGTATCTACCTTGATAAACAGATGTATCTGGTCAGCGGCGTCGAGTTGGCGTGGGCACCGCAGACACCAACCAGATCTGCCGCCAATATGACTGGCAACGGCAAAACCGGCGGCGCTGCCTGGCAGGTTTCTCTGAACCTGATGAATATCCGCCCCGGCCACAGCCTGGCCGTGGTTTACGGTGAGAATGAGGCTGGATGGTTGCTGTCGACCGACTTCGTCTCCAATCAACTGCTGGCCGAGATCCGTTATGCCTGGATCACCACCCCTGGTCAGCTACTAGAAGCACGCGTGCGCGAGCGCAAAGACCTTAACCTGCTACGCAATGCCGTCTCCAAACGTGTTGAAACCGACATGTATCTGCGTTACACCGTGAATTTTTAAAAAAACAACCGAGTGCAAATGCCACAAAAATGCAGTTAAATTGCCGCCTTCATGTCATTGGATGTTCAGGTGACAGTTGTTTTTTTGTTATTCAGAAATCGCTTGGCTGCTGCTGGGCCTGAACATTTTGTGAGGAGTGATACGCATGAAGCTAACGTCAAAAATGCTGTTAATGGCATCTGTTATGGGTTTAACCGTGCCGGCAGCAAAGGCGCAGAATGTTGATTTTTCAGGCGACATTCGCTTTGGTTACGCGGGGTTTGAGCGTGATGAGCGCAGCGGTCAAACGACTGATGACGATCAGTTCAGGCTGCGTGCAAGGGCTGGCCTGCTGTGGACCATCAACGATAACTGGTCGTTTAAGGGGCGTTACGCTGGCCTTGTGCACGATTCGCGCAATCAGAGTGGGTTTGTGGGTTTGTCCAAGGGGCTGACCTTGGGCAACTCATCGATCGCCCCGGGGCAAACAACATTGGATGAGTTTTTTGTGCGGGCACGGTATGGCAAATGGGATCACCGCATAGGTCGCTTCCAGAGTAATAATCGCCTGACCGGTGTGGCAGACAAATCACTCAGTCGTACCAACTCTATCAGCTGGTTTGTCGGCTGGACCGATGGTTTGCAAAGTACCTACCGCTCTGATCACGGCCTCAATTACACCGCCATTGTCGAACGCAATCACAAAGAGGGTCCCAGCAACGTGCGTCGGTCGCCACTGGGTTTTGATAAGTCTTCAAGCCGCACCGGTTATTATGTCAGCGTAGAGGCAGCCAACACTGACGGCGTCTGGGCACAGCGCTCCGTTGATGTGACCTACATTCCCTCGTCGCTGTACTACAACGGTGTCGCGGCTGGGCAAACGCGCGATTATCTGGGTGTCAGCGCGCGGCTGGCTACACAGGTGACCGTTCGCGAGCAGATGAAATTTGTCAGCGGCATTGAACTGGCATGGGCACCGCAAACCCAGGCCAGAGCGGCGGCCAACCTGCCCGGGGTCGGAAAAACCCAAGGTACCGCCTGGCAAATGTCACTGAACCTGATGGAGTTTCAGCCAGGCCATAGTATCGGGTTGGTCTACGGGGAGAATGAGGCTGGTTGGTTGTTATCAACAGATTTTACTAACAACCAATCCCTACTTGAGTTCCGTTACGCTTGGGAGCCCATGTCAGGCCATTTGTTTGAAGCCCGACTCCGCGAACGCGAAGATCTGCACAAGTTGCGTAATGCCGTCCGCAACCGTTTTGAAACCGACGTCTTCGTCCGCTACAGCATCAGTTTGTAAGTTGGGGACGGGGTGTGACCGGCAGTCGCCATCGTTATCTGGCGTCAGCCGAGACACATCTGTTGGCAGACTGCGGCCCGATTATCTTAAGGTCTCTGTCTGTCTTTCTATCGTGTTTAATCTGTGGCTTAAGGTTCATAACGTATGTCATGTATTAGTGTTTAGCGATGCCACGCCACTTCGAAATTGCCCATTAGTACATCTGTGGAAAAAGTCGGGCAGAAACATGGCAGGTTTCACGGATCGACGGTGGCGGGTGTACGCCTGTGTGGCAAATCAGCTACACTCGTCCACATGAGCGACAGGTCAGTAGAAATTGCCCGCCACCACTTGACGGATCACGACCCGACTCAAAGACAACAACAAGGCATAGCAGGAAAAAATGCGTCTGAAAAGTATCAAACTCGCCGGCTTCAAGTCGTTTGTTGATCCCACCACGGTGAGTTTCCCCAGTAACCTGTGCGCGGTGGTTGGCCCCAACGGTTGTGGCAAGTCCAACATTATCGACGCGGTACGTTGGGTGATGGGTGAGAGTTCTGCCAAGAATCTGCGCGGCGAGAACATGACTGACGTGATTTTTAACGGTTCAGGCGGGCGCAAACCGGTTGGACAGGCGAGTATCGAGCTGATTTTTGACAACAGCGATAACCGCATCACCGGTGAATTTGCCAGATTCAGTGAAATTTCCATCAAGCGCCGCGTTTCCCGCGATGGCGATAACGTCTACATGCTCAACGGCACCAAGTGCCGCCGCCGTGATATCACCGACCTGTTTCTGGGCACCGGCCTTGGGCCGCGCAGCTACTCAATTATTGAGCAGGGCATGGTGTCGCGGCTGATTGAGTCGAAACCGGAGGATCTGCGTGTTTTTATCGAAGAAGCAGCGGGTATCTCCAAGTACAAGGAGCGCCGGCGCGACACCGAAAACCGCATCAAGCGCACTCGCGAAAACCTCGAGCGGCTGACCGACATCCGTGACGAGCTTGGACGGCAATTGCAACATCTGCAGCGGCAATCCCAGTCAGCGGAAAAATTTAAAGAGTATAAGGTGCAGGAACGTGACCTCACCGCGCAGTTTAATGCCCTGCGCTGGCGTGCGCTGGACAACGATGTGCTGGGTAAACAGCAGGTGATCCGGGCGCTGGAGATTCAGATTGAGGCCGTGATTGCCGATCAGCGCGCGCTGGATGCTACACACGAGCAACTGCTGGTCAATCAGACCGATCTGAACGATCGTCTGGGCGAAGTGCAGGCACGTTTCTACGGCATCGGTGGCGACATCGTGCGCATCGAGCAAACCATCGAATTTCATCTGGAGCGCATGAAACAACTGCGCCGCGACCTCGACGACAACCGGCTGAATTTCACCTCGGCGCAGTCGGAGTCAGATTCTGACGTCTACAAGCTGGAGAATCTGCAGAACGAGCTGTTGATACTGACGCCGGACCTTGAAATGGCCGAGCATAGCCAGGAAGAATCCAGCATGCAGCTGGAAGACGCTGAAGAGAAAATGCAGCACTGGCAGCAGCAGTGGGACGAGTTTTCGCGCCATTCGGAGGAGCCGCGACAGACCGCTGAAGTGGAGCAGTCGCGCATCCAGCAACTGGAGAAAATTGTCGATCGCGGCATCGAGCGGCGCACGCGTCTGCGCGAAGAACGCGCTGCTCTGGGCGAAAATCCCGATCAGGCGCTGATCGACGAGTTGTCCATGCAGCTGACGCAGATGGAAGACAACATCGATGCGCAGCAGACACGCAACGGCGAGCTGGCCTCACGCATTGATCAGCAACGCAGCCGCGGCCAGCAACTGGCGCATGAACTTGACCAGGCACGCGGCCAGCTGCAGCGCCAGAAAGGCCAGTTTGCCTCGCTGGAAGCCCTGCAGAAAGCCGCGCTCGGGCAGACCAACAACACGCTCAACAAGTGGCTCGCCCAGCACCAGCTTGACAACCACGCCCGCCTCGGCGAACACATCAAAGTCGCCGCAGGCTGGGAACACGCCGTCGAAGCCGTGCTCGGCGACACCCTGCAAGCCCTGTGCGTTGCCGACATCAACACGGTTGCTGCTGCGCTTGCGACCCTGCCGGCAGGTGTGCTGGCTGTGGTAGGTATGGGGGCGCAGGTAGGTATGGGGACGGAGGTGCCAAAGGCAGCTCCGTCCCCAGGTCCCGCGAAAGTGGGGACGGAGCTACCTGCGGTACCTCCGTCCCCAGCGCTCGTCTCCCTTATTACGTCGACCCTACCGCTGGGCAGCCTGCTCGCGGGCATCTACACCGCCGAATCGCTGGAGCAGGCGCTTAGCCTGCGGGCGGGTCTGGCAGCAGGCGAATCCGTGGTGACGCGGCAGGGCATCTGGCTGGGCCGTAACTGGATCCGTGTGCGCAAGGCGGTGGATGCCAGCGAAGGTCTGCTGACGCGCAAAGGCGAGATGACGCGCCTCTGCGAGCAGATGGACATGCTGCAAAGTCAGGTCGATGAACTGCAAGAGCAGCAACAGGTCAGCGGCGATAATCTGCGCGATCTGGAAAGCGAACGCGATGCCCTGCAGCGCCAGATCGCCCAGATCAGTCGCGACTACAGCGAACTTAAATCGCGGCTCAGCGCGCGCATCATGAAAGAAGAACAGACCACCCAGCGTCGCCAGCGTCTGCAGTTTGAGCTGGAAGAGTTGCAGAAACAGCTGGAAGTGGAGCAGGAAAACATCACCCAGGCGCGCGAGAATCTGCAGAACGCGCTCGACGCTATGGAGCAGGACATCGAGCGCCGCGAAGCGCTGCTGCAACAGCGCGACGAGCTGCGTCACACGCTGGATCAGGTGCGCCAGAAAGCGCGTCACGACAAAGACATGGGCCATCAGCTACGCCTGCGTGAACAGCTGCTGCGATCACAAATCGCCGCCATGGACGACGCCAAAAAACGTATGAGCACCCAGTTGCAGCGCGCCCGCGAACGCATCGAATCGATTGAAAAGCAGCTCGCCGAATCCGACATGCCGCTGGAAGGCAAACGCATGGAGCTCGAGCAGCTGCTGCAAAAACGCCTCGACGTTGAAGAACAGATGACCAAAGCCAAAACCGCCGCCGATGCCAACGAACATCAGCTGCGCGCGCTGGAGCAACAACGCATCGGTTTTGAGCGCAAAGCCGCTGGCGTGCGTGAACAGTTGATGGAAAGCCGCCTGAAAACTGAAGGCGATCTGGTCAAACGCGAAGCGCTGGCTGACCAGCTGCGTGAAGCTCGCTACGATCTGCAGACCGTGCTCGATAATCTGCCGGCAGACCTGACTGCGCAGGCCTGCGAAGCGGAGCTGGAAGCCATCGGTCAGCGTATCTCCAGACTCGGCGCTATCAATCTTGCTGCCATTGATGAGTTCACCCAGCAGTCCGAACGCAAAACTTACCTTGACGCCCAGAATGAAGACCTCGATAAAGCACTCGCCACGCTGGAAAACGCCATCCGCAAAATCGATCGCGAAACCCGCACGCGCTTTAAAGAGACCTTCGACAAAATCAATGCCGGCCTGCAGGAACTGTTCCCCAAAGTGTTCGGAGGCGGCCACGCCTATCTCGACATGACCGGCGAAGACCTGCTCGACACCGGCGTCGCCATCATGGCGCGCCCGCCCGGCAAAAAGAACAGCACCATTCACCTGCTGTCCGGCGGCGAAAAGGCGATGACCGCCATCGCTTTGGTATTCTCGATTTTCAGGCTAAATCCGTCGCCCTTCTGTATGCTGGACGAAGTTGACGCCCCGTTGGATGATGCCAATACCGCGCGTTACGGCCGGCTGGTCAAGGAAATGTCGGATTCCGTACAATTTATTTTTATTACACACAACAAACTGACCATGGAAGTGGCCAACCAGTTGCTCGGTGTCACCATGCACGAGCCCGGGGTGTCACGTATCGTGGCGGTCGACATAGAAGAAGCTGCCGAACTGGCAGCGATGTAAGTGAATAGGGGACGGAGGTGGGTATAACTGAACTGCTTATTCTGATTTCAATTCTGGTGATCGTCGCGATTGTTCTTAGCGTGATCGGTGGCGCCATGAAGTCCCGAAAAAACAAAATCAAAATCGTGTTAGAAAAGAACATCCCGGAGTACGACCTCAAGGAGCTGGAGCTGCGCGAACTGCCCAACGGCGGCGCGCGCATGGTGCAGCGCTCGTTTGAAGAAGTGATGCGCCAGGCCTCCGAACTCGACAACCTGGAAGCTTCAAAACGTCGCGTGCCGCGCAGCAAAGTCCTCAAAACCGATCTCAGTCGCGAGGCTGTGCTCGCCCGCCGAGCCGCGCTGCTGGCCGCTGGTGGTTCTCTCGCTAGCGCTGAGCAGGTCAGAGAACCCGATTTATTTGCAGAAATGCCGCCGGTAGCAGAGCCAGTAGCGGAGAACACTGCTGTCTCTGAAGTTGCTGTCTCTGAAGTCGCTGTCTCTGAAGTCGTTGCCCCTGAACTCACGGTCAATCCAGATGAAGATACCGCTGCGCCTGAAACAGCCGCTGCAGCCAATCATCATGCAGATGAGGACGATCTTGCCGCCGTGCTGTTTGCCGATGCCGAAGCCGCCGCTCGTGCTGTGCCCGACGTGCCTCGCCCGACACCCGTGTGGGCTGCAGCCGCCATGCGCGCTGATGAGTATGATGCACGAACACAATCCAGCAATCAGGATTACGTTGACGATAATGAATGGCTCGATGATGTGTCGCCAGTGCGCGAAGTTAACGTTGAACGCAGCGTTCGCGCCGAGCCCACCTTTGGTGATATGCGCTTCGATGAAAACCTTGGACTGGTAGAACTCGACTCACAGCTGCTGATCCCGATGGCATCGCCTGCGTCAGTTGAGTTAGTTGATGCAGAGGGAATTGATGACCTCGAACAGGAATTTGAGCACGCCCCTGAGCCTCATCATGAGCTTGAGTCAGTCTTGGAGTCTGAACCGGAAACTCATCAGGCAACAGATACTGCCTTTGTATTTGGCAGCGCAATCGCTCCACAATCCGAGTTTGATCTGGAAATGGCGAATGATGCGTTGACCGATGATCAGGACCATGATGACGACAGCGAAGATAATCAGTCCAGCGATGAAGCAGACGAGTTTGCGGATGATGGCTTCAACGACGAAGAGGAAGAGGAAGATTTTGATGAGTCCAATGTCACGCAGAACTGGTTTGTTGATGATGTGGATCACGAGGAAGACTCTGAGCCGGAACCTGAAGTTGAGCGCGTGGTGCTGGAAATCGATGACCAACTAGATGAACTGCTTCACGAACGTGGTGTCTCAACAGATGTCGATTACTCAATTGTGATTCCGCCGCCAGAACCAGAACCAGAGTTAGAACCAGAGTTAGAACCAGAGTTAGAGCCAGAGTTAGAACCAGAGTTAGAACCAGAGTTAGAACCAGAGTTAGAACCAGAACCTGCAGCAGCCGTTGACGCAAAGCCTGACCAGCAAAATCTGGATGATGATGAAGAAGAGCCCCTGCCTGAATTTGAATCAGAGCTGGAAGTAGAACCTGAACCGCAACCTCAACCCGTGGATTCCT
>CALQJO020000082.1 GCA_943330915.2 Rhodoferax sp. OV413
GCCACTGACATAACGCGCCGGCAGACCCAGTGCGCGGATACAACCAATCATCAGGTGAGCAAAGTCCTGACACACCCCGCGTTTGCTGGCCAGCACATCCAGCACCGGTGTGGCCGTGGTGGTGACTTCAGCGTCATAGATAAACTCATCAAAGATGCGCTGGTTCAGGCACATCAAGGCATCTCGCAAGTCGCGGCCAACGCCAAAACAGCCTTCGGCATAACGCGCCAGCGCTTGCTGATGGCGAATATAGGGCGACTCCAGCATAAACAGCCGCGCATCAATGCTGTCGCGGTTACCGCTCTTTAATGCGCCGGCCACATCAGCGATCGCATCTTCCCAGCGAACGGTGGAAAAAATATCCTGGGCTGGCCGTGCCCGCGTCTGCACCTCGCTACTGACCACCACCTGAAGACTGCTGTGCACGGTTTCCGTCGAAAAATACGCAACACGATTACCAAAAAAGTCGATGCGCTCACGCAGTCGAACCGGCACCGGCGTGATACTGAAGGAACTGCTCAGACACTGCTGCCAGGGTAATTCACGCGGCAACATGCGCGACTCGTTATGGCTGAGGGTAGCCGGGCCACTGTAGTCATAGCGGGTCAGGTGGCGGATACGATAAATCATCGGCCTGCCCTCCGGCCCGATAGCTGATTCTGCTCGGTACGCAGTTGCTCAGTCACCGGCGTGTCCAGACCCGGGCTGATACTCATGGTGACCAGCTGACGGGGCGCTTCAACGTGACTGAAATGGCTATGAGAAATGGCATTGGACAGCGCCGCCATTGGCGCAATCAATTCATTGAGCAAGGTGTTTAATGCCTCGCGCGCCGTCTCGGAATGCTCAAGATCGGCCAGCATATTGATATCCGCCAGATGCAGGGCGCTGGTGGCCTGAATGATCAGACGGTTCTCCAGATTGCGGTACGATGAACTGCTATTGCTTGGCAGGCGTGAGACCTGCCGCTCCAGACGTTTGAACATATAGCCGATGGAGCGCGGATTGGTCTCATCAAACAACAACAAATCCAGAATCGCCGAGGGGTGCAGCTGCGAGCGGAAACGACGCCGGTAAACGGTGAAGTTATCCGTGGTCGCCAGCACCACTTCCCACAGCGGGATGCCTGGCTGCTTGGCCGTCAGCAGCGCCAGCTTCAGTAGCTCCAGCGTGCCCAACAGGCGCTCGATAAACCGCCCGATATCCAGAAAGCGCCAGCCGTAATGGTGTGGCATGGTTTCATTACACAAACCAAAAAACGCCGCCAGATCGATCACCACGGATTCCAGTGCTCGCTGGCCCGCGACGATTCCTTTGGCACGCGACAGCGCATTACAACGCTGACGCAGGTTGTTGATCGACCGCCAGCTGTCATCTCCCAGATGATCGCGCACAGCACGACTGTTACGCACAAAATTCTGGAACACACCCGGCAAACCAAACGCGTCATCATCCGACAACAAGCCCAGCATTCTGTCGCGCGCCAGAATGTATTCGCGCGAGAACCGCTGATTGGGACTGATCGCCGCTAACAACGCTGGTAAGTTTTCCGCATCGGGCGCCACCCCCAATGCCGTCATTAAATCTGGCAACAGCGTGGTACTGCCCAGTTGCGGTTCTTCCTGCAGCAACTTTGCCAGCGACTCACGCAACAGCCGCGAGCGGATGTCCAATCGTTCGCCATAGCGGCCCAGCCAGAACAGACTTTCTGCTACCCGGCACGGCAGATCTTTGCCATCGCGGGTTACCAGGATCGGGCCATGCGCCTGGCGCAGCATACTGATATGCGGCTGCGGCGAATCTGCCAGCACCCAGATATCTTTGACAACGCGGCTTTTAGACAGCGCAGAACCCGGATCACCTACCCACGCCAGCCCGCCAGGCATAACGCGGTAGCGCTGATCAGCTATTGCAAGATGGATATCATCAGGCTCGACCTGACTGAAAAAACGCAAGGTGGTGCTCTGACGCTCAATCTGCCGGGTCAGCGGGTTAAATCCGGGGGTTACCGAGGTCTGCAAGGATTTCTGCGCTGTAAACAGATGTGGCCGTGCATTCAGCTCATGACGCAGTTGCTGGGCGGCGTCCAATCCCAACTGGTCCACCCGGAATACCTTTCCGGGTTTGGTAATGTCCCTGATGATCCACTCATCCAGTGACTGGCGGATACTGGCCAGGTTGTCCGCATCACCGCACCAGAAAGTTTCCCGGCAGGGCAATTTCAATTCTTCACCCAGCAGATGTCGGCTCAGTGCCGGCAAAAATGCAGCCAAAGCCGGATGTTCGAGCACTCCGGAACCCAGCGCATTGGCAATATGCACCTCACCATTGCGGGCCGCCTGTAACAAGCCCGGCACGCCTAACAAGGAATCCGGGCGCAGCTCCAGCGGATCACACCACGGATCATTGATATGCCGCAGGATCACATCCACCTGATCCAGTCCACCCAGTGTGCGCACGGATACCTGGCCATCACGCACCACCAGATCATCACCTTCCACCAAGGCAAAATTCATGTAGTTGGCAAGCCAGGCATGCTCAAAGTAACCCGGACTGCCGGGGCCGGGTGTCAGCAACACAATATTGGGCTGCTCACGGCGACCCCGCGACAGACTGGCCAGACACCGATGCTGTGCCTGCAGAAACCCCGCCAAGCGTTTCAGCGGCGCGTCGCGATACATGCCCGGCAGCGCCCGCGCCAGCGTGATGCGGTTTTCCAACGCATACCCAACGCCTGACGGCGATTGTGTCCAGTCACCCAACACCTGCCATTGACCGGCGGCATCGCGGATGACATCGGTACCATGAAAGATCAATAAGGGGCGCGACAACTGCGACGGCGTATCGGCCGCTGAGAACAAAAATCCGGGGTGGGTATACACCAGCTCCGGCGGCAACAAACCTTGATGAATGACTTTGCGCTCGCCGTACAAGTCGTCCAGCAACAGCGCCAGCAAGCGGCTGCGTTGTTGCAGGCCCTGCTCAAGCTGCGCCCACTCCTGTTTGCTGATAACCCACGGCACACAGTCCAGTCGCCAGGAGCGCAGCTGACCCGGATCGTCTTCGTAGGGGTTAAAGGTTACGCCGTTTTCATGCAGGAGATTCTGGGCTTCTTCACTGCGTGCCGCCAATACATCCGCACCCAACGTGCCCAGTTCCTCCAGCACATGCTGCCAGTGCGCGCGCGGCCGCCCTTGCGCTAGCAATTCATCAAATACGCCGGCATGGTCAGAGGAACCCTGGCCGGAGGTTTTCGGCTGATAGTCACCCAGAAGGTCTTTATGGTGTTCTGATGGGCCCGCGGGCTGCATGGTGTTTCCGTTCATACGTTGTTCTTGTTGGAGTTTGTCACTTGCTATCGCGCCTTACAACCCGCTGCTCCCAATACCCGCCCTACGCAGATCCAGTGTGTGCGGATAGTCCTGACCCGGCGCCTGCTCAATATGCCGGATATTACCCTGTGTGTGCCCTTCTGCCTTGAAACGTGCCATACGACGGGCTTCTGCCTCATTGGCATTGACTGGGAAGGTCTCATAATTGCGCCCGGCCGGGTGAGACACGTGATACACACACCCCCCCACAGAGCGCTGATTCCAGCTGTCAACCAGATCAAACACCAGCGGCGCATGTGATTTAATCAGCGGATGCAGGGCGGATGGCGGTTGCCAGGCTTTATAGCGCACAGCGGCGACCGCTTCACCCGGCACGCCCGTCGGCTGCAGCGGAACCTGATAACCATTACAGGTCAGCACGTGACGGGCCGCATTAAAGTCGGTGACTTTGACTTCCAGACGTTCAACCGAAGAATCCACATAACGCGCCGTACCGCCGCCACTGGCTTCTTCACCCAGCACATGCCAGGGCTCAATGGCCTGCCTGAGCTGAATATGCGTGCCTTCATAACGCACATCGCCAATCACCGGAAAACGGAACTCCATAAATGGTGCAAACCATTCCTGGCTGAAGTTAAAACCATGCTCACGCAGATCTGCCAGCACGTCACCCAGATCCTGCCAGATAAAGTGCGGCATCATCCATTTGTCATGCAGGGCAGTACCCCAACGCACCAGCGGTTTGCGGTACGGCGACATCCAGAAGCGGGCCACCAGCGCACGGATCAGCAATTGCTGCATCAGACTCATTTCCGCATGCGGCGGCATCTCAAAACCGCGCAGCTCCAGCAAGCCAAGCCGGCCCGTGGACGAGTCCGGTGAATACAGCTTGTCGATGCAAAACTCAGCGCGATGGGTGTTGCCGGTGATATCGGTCAGCAGGTGGCGAAGCAGGCGGTCAACAATCCACGGCTGCGGGGTTTCGCCCACCGGCATCTGCGATAGCGCAATTTCCAGTTCATACAAAGCTTCGTGGCGGGCTTCGTCGATTCGGGGCGCCTGACTGGTCGGGCCCAGAAACATGCCAGAAAACAGGTAGGACAGACTGGGATGCTGCTGCCAGAAAATCAGCATACTCGCCAGCAGATCGGGCCGGCGCAAAAACGGCGAATCCGCTGGTGTGCGCGCACCCAGGGTGACATGGTTGCCGCCACCGGTGCCGGTGTGACGACCATCGAGCATAAACTTTTCAGTGCCAAGACGCGTCAGTCGCGCCTCTTCATACAAAATGCGTGTGCTGTTAACCATCTCAGGCCAACTGGCAGACGGCATCACGTTAACTTCAATGACCCCGGGGTCCGGCGTGATCATGAATTTTTCCATGCGCGGGTCCGCGGGTGGCGCATATCCCTCAATACACACGGGCAATGTCAGTTCGGCGGCCGTTTGCTCAATGGCGGTCAGCAGCGCCAGATAATCCTCCAGCATCGGCAACGGCGGCATAAACAAAAACAGCTTGCCATCACGCGGCTGCAGGCACAGCGCAGTGCCAATGACATCGACTTTTTCGGGCTCTTCAGCGGGTAACTGCTCCTGCCACTCCTGACTGCGGCCCTGTACATGTAAACCCACTGTGCCGCGCACTACGGGTGCAAGGTTGTAACGCTTCGCTACCTCGCCGGCGTCAGCGCTGGCATGGACAGTCGCCTCCGGCTCAGGCAACTCACCAAACGCAGACGGCGCCAGTTCTTCCTCACGTTTTTTGACAGGCAGCGCTGACAAAGGCAAGCGCAGTCCCATCGGCGAGTCACCGGGAATCAGGTACAGATGTTCACGGCGCACAGGCCAATGACCGCTCAGCCATGCCCGCACCCGCGACTCTGTGCCGGACGCTGTGGGCAAGGCATGCGCCGTTAATGGCAAGGCCAGACCCACCAGCGTATCCAGCCCTTTGCTGAGCAGTCGCGCCAAGCGGATGCGATCTTCATCGTTACCCAATTTTTCTGAGCGCAGATCAATATCCACCGGCTGCTGCTGCTCCAGCCACAGATAGTGATAGGCATCTTCGTAACAGGGAATCAGGTATTTCTCACTCACGGCCAGGCGCTTGAGCAGGCTGCTGGCAAAGGTTCTGGTTTTGGCTTCATCAACACCATGCTGCTGGTCCAGGGTCGCCAGCCAGCGCTGATCTTTCCAGACCGGTTTGCCATCACGACGCCAATAACACGCCAAGGCCCAGCGCGGCAAAGGCTCACCGGGATACCACTTGCCCTGCTGGTAATGGAGCAATGAACCCGGCGCAAAATGCGGGCGCAAACGCTGCAACAAGGTTTCTGCCAAGCCGCGCTTGGTCGGCCCCTGCGCAGCGGTGGTCCATTCTGGTGCATCCATGTCGTCAATGGACACAAAAGTGGGCTCGCCGCCCATGGTCAGGCGCACATCCAGCGCGGTCAGCCGGGCGTCAACCAACTGCCCCAGCGCGTCAATTTGCTGCCATTGTTCGGGTGTGTAGGGTTTGGTGACCCGCGGGTCTTCATGAATACGTGTGACACTCATGGAGAAATCAAACGTCACTTCGCAGGGGTCAGACGCGCCAGTAATCGGCGCTGCTGCTGAGGGTTCTGGCGTGGCTGCCAGCGGCAAATGTCCCTCGCCGGCAAACAGACCCGAGGTTGGGTCCAGACCGATCCAGCCGGCACCGGGGATAAACACCTCCGTCCAGGCATGCAGATCCGTGAAGTCCACCTCCGTGCCAGACGGCCCGTCCAGGGCTTTAACATCGGCGGTTAACTGAATCAGGTAACCGGAGACAAAACGTGCTGCCAGTCCCAGCCGGCGCAGAATGTGTACCATCAACCAGGCGGAATCCCGGCATGAACCTCGCGCCAGCGTCAGCGTCTGTTCCGGCGTCTGCACCCCGGGTTCCATACGGATCAGATACTCAATGTCCTTGGATAACCGCTGGTTCAGCTCTACCAGAAACCCGGCGATCAGGCGTTTGTCACGCTTGACCGTTTCCAGCCAGGCTTTGAGTTTCGGCCCGGTCTGGCCTTCAGAGCCGGCGAGCCCGGTTTCCAGATACGGCGCCAGTTCTTTTTTCAGCGCGTCGGTGTATTCAAACGGAAAATGCTCTGCGTACTCTTCGACAAAAAAGTCAAACGGGTTAACCACTGTCATCGGCGCAATCACTTCCACGTCGACGTGCAGACGCGTCATCTTTTCCGGAAACACCAGACGTGCCACATGATTGCCGAACGGATCCTGCTGCCAGTTAATAAAATACTCGCCGCCGCTGATTTTCAGACTGTAGGCCTCAACCGGTGTGCGGCAATGTGGTGCAGGTTTAAGGCGGATGTGGTGCGGAGACAGATTTACCGGACGATCAAAGTCGTAGTGAGTGGAATGGCGAAGCGCTACGCGGATGGTCATGGGCAGAGGATTCCAGTGGGTTTGTCCCTTCAATTCAGTCGTGAGAATAACAAGGGATATGCCAAAAGCAACATCGAATTGCGCTTTTAGAAACTAAACAGTTCAGCTGTTGCCCAAACCTTAAACGCCGTGATACAACAAGCTCAAAAGTGGTACACGGATTGCACCGTTAAAGCGGAGAAACCATGATCGCGACTCGCATAAACCTATTCGAAGTGACCGCATGAGCAACGTAAACTGGAATACTTACTCGTCTGACGGCTTTTTTGATGAACTGATCGCCTCGCCCGGCAAACCCCGACCTGAAGCGTCCATGTTATGCGATTATCTGTCGCGACTCGATTCCCGCGAACTGGCTGAACACAAAACCGCCGCCGAAGTCGCCATTCAGCTGATGGGCATCACTTTCACGGTGTATACCGAAGGCAACATGATTGACCGCGCCTGGCCCTTTGACATTGTCCCGCGCATTATTCCCCTGAAAGAATGGCAGAAAACCGAAGCCGGCCTGAAGCAGCGCGTGCAAGCGCTGAATATGTTTATCAATGATCTGTACCACGATCAGAAGATCATCAAAGACGGCATTTTCCCCGCCGAGATTCTTGCACAATCCGTCAATTTCCGCCCACAGTGTGTTGGCATCAACACGCCGCACAATGTCTGGGCGCATATCTGCGGCTCCGATCTGGTGCGTGATAAAGACGGCGTTCTGTATGTACTGGAAGACAATCTGCGTGTGCCCTCCGGCGTATCGTATATGCTGGAAAACCGCAACGTGACCAAGCGCGTGATGCCGGAACTGTTTGCCACAGGGCAAATCCAGCCGGTGGATGATTACACCTCGCAGCTGTATGAAATGTTGTCTTCCATGTCACCGCGCCCCGGCGAAGAACCAACAATTGTGCTGCTGACGCCTGGCATCTATAACAGCGCCTACTACGAACACGCCTACCTTGCCCAGCAAATGGGTGTGCAGTTGGTGGAAGGCTCGGATCTGGTGGTGGGCGATGACGACTGCGTGTACATGCGCATGATCAATGGTTTGAAGCGCGTTGATGTGATCTACCGCCGCGTTGATGACATGTTTCTGGACCCAGAAGTCTTTAATCCCGAATCCACGCTGGGTGCTCGCGGACTGATGCGCGCCTGGCGCAAAGGTAATGTCGCGCTGGCCAATGCCCCGGGCGCCGGTGTGGCCGACGATAAAGTGGTGTACGCCTTTGTCCCGCAGATCATCAAATATTATCTGGATCAGGAACCGCTGATTCCCAACGTGCCCAGTTACTTGTGTATGTTTGAGGATGATCGCAAGTACGTGCTCGACAATCTCGACAAACTGGTCGTCAAACCCGCCAATGAATCCGGCGGCTACGGCATGATGATTGGCCCGCACGCCAGCGCAGAAGAGCGCAAACAATTTGCCAAACTGATCAAAAACAATCCGCGCAATTACATGGCGCAACCGACGCTGGCGTTGTCGACCTCCCCGACCCTGATTCCCGGCGGTAGCGGCGGCTCGCACATGGAACCGCGTCACGTGGATCTGCGACCGTTTATCCTGTCGGGTGAAAATACGTTTGTCACCACCGGCGGTCTGACGCGCGTTGCGCTTGTAAAAGGTTCACTGGTGGTAAATTCATCTCAGGGTGGCGGCAGCAAAGACACCTGGATTGTTGATCTGGCAGGGAGATGACACATGCTGTCACGTGTAGCTGAGAATATTTACTGGCTGGCGCGTTATCTGGAACGCGCCGAAGATACAGCGCGACTGCTGAGTGTCAACAGCAACCTGCTGCTGGATCTGCCGCGCTCCACCAAACTGGGCTGGTCCGAGATCATTGCCATCACCGGCAACGACGCGCTGTTTGACGAACTGTATCCCAACCGCGACGAAATCAGCGTGTTGTCCTTTATCTGCGGCGACGAGCGCTACTCGGGGTCGATTATCAGCTCGCTGGTGGCGGCGCGCGAGAACCTGCGCACGACCCGCGACATTGTCCCGCGCGAAATCTGGGAAGAGATTAATCAACTCTACCTGGTTGTGCGCGAACAGGTGCAGGCCGGCATTACCCCGCGTAAACGCGACGCGTTCCTGAATCGTGTTATCCGCACCTGCCAGACGGTGAACGGACTGATTGAAGGCAGTCTGAGTTACACGCAAGTTCATACCTTCCTGATGATAGGCCGCCAGCTGGAACGTGCCGACATGACCACCCGCATCATCGACGTGCGCTCCGCCAACCTGCTGCCGCGCAGTCCGGGCGAGCTGACCCCTTTTGAAAACATCCAGTGGATGAGTGTGCTCAAATCACTGACCGGATATCAGATGTACCGCCAACACGTGCGCCTGCGTATCCGCGGCCCCGACGTGCTGCGTTTCCTGCTGCAGGACCGGCATTTCCCGAGAGCCGTGGGCACCAGTCTGGAGAGTCTGGCCAAAGCATTGCAATCCCTGCCACGCCACGAACTGGTGCTAAACGAAGTCGAAACCTGCCGGCAACACCTGGCAGCTGCTGACATCGGTTTGCTGGCAACAGAGCCC
>CALQJO020000083.1 GCA_943330915.2 Rhodoferax sp. OV413
CAACGCCGGCATCGTGGTGGGCATCAGTCCGCAGCAGGATTTCCCGGGCGGTCCGTTAGCAGGTCTGGCTTTGCAGGAATCTCTGGAGTCGCATGCCTATGTGTTGGGTGGCCGTGACTACTGCGCGCCTGGACAATTGGTGGGTGATTTTATTCGCGCACAAGCGTCCAGCCAATTGGGTGATGTTGAACCCTCATACAAGCCTGGTGTAAAACTGGGCGACCTGGCCACCGCGCTGCCCGCCTATGCCATTGATGCCATCCGCGAAGCGCTGCCGGTGTTTGGTCGGCAGATCCGTGGGTTTGACCGCGACGATGCGGTGCTGACCGGTATTGAATCGCGCACTTCATCGCCGCTGCGCATCACCCGCGACAATCAACACCTGCAAAGCCTGAACACCCGCGGTCTGTATCCCGCCGGTGAAGGCGCCGGTTACGCTGGTGGAATTTTGTCTGCTGGTGTCGATGGCATCAAAGTCGCCGAAGCACTGGCCACCGCCATGCTGGCAGACAGAGCCGAAACACCCGGCAAGCTGCGGAGCCAACCCTGATGCAGCGCATGAACATCGATGACGTAAAAAAGCTTGATCAAAAAAAGTACCGCGAACAATTTCAGTGTTTCCTGGCTGAAGGTGAGCACCTGGTGCTGGAGCTGGAAAAAGCAGCCATCCACAATACCGCGCTGCACGCCAGTGAATTGTATGTCACCGATCACTACGCCGACTGGGATACCCGATTCCACAAACATCGGGTTTCTGAGCGAGTCATGCAGCAATTAAGTGACACCCGGTCACCGCAGGGCATTGTGGCGCGGGTGCCCATCAGCGCCTTGACGCAGTTGCCGCGGCTGCCCCGGGCAATCTACCTGTACGAAGTGCAAGACCCCGGCAATCTGGGCGCCATCTTGCGCACGTTGGGCTGGTTTGGCGGATTTGAGTGTCTGCTGAGCCCGGGGTGTGTTGACCCGTTTAATAGCAAGGTGGTGCGCGCCAGCATGGGTGCAATTTTTTATGTACCACTGGTGTTGGACGCCGACATACAAACTGCAGCCAGACAATTTAAACACCCGGCGTGCCTGGCTTTATCCGGTCAACCGCTGGATACACACGCTTTCCGTGACGCGGATTGTCTGATTTTTGGTAACGAAGCTCGCGGCATTCCCGATGAATTGTTGCAGGCCAGCGGGGCGGTTGCGTACACCATTGCGGGCAGTGGCCAGATTGATTCGCTGAACCTGGCGGCCACCGTGAATATGTGTGTTTATGAACTGATGAGGCCTTGAAATCAACGCCTTAAAAACCGCCACCTCGGTTTGCGGGCGTTTAAGGCTGTTTGTTAAGTCGTTTGATTAAACTGTAACGCGGCAAGTCGGGCATAGAGCTCGTTGTTCAGCAGTAACTCCTCGTGACGTCCCAGTGCGATCAGTTTGCCTTGTTGCATCACCGCAATGTTGTCGACATTGCGCACCGTCGCCAGCCGATGCGCGATGATGATGGTGGTGCGTCCCGGCATCAGGCGCTCAATGGCCATTTGTACTTTGCGCTCACTTTCCGCATCCAGGGCGCTGGTCGCTTCATCCAGCAGCAGAATTTTTGGATCTTTTAAGATTGCGCGCGCAATGGCCAGCCGCTGTTTCTGGCCGCCTGACAGGCGAATACCGGATTCGCCCAGATGGCTGTGCCAGGTGTTTGGCAGATTGACAATAAATTCACTGGCGTACGCGGCTTCTGCCGCCGCCATGACTTCATCATCGCTGGCCGTCGGGCGACCGTAACGAATGTTTTCCATCACCGTGCCGGTAAACAAGGCCGGCTGTTGACTGACCAGTGCAATCTGCTGACGCAACACCAAGGGGTCCAGATCGCGGATATCAATGCCATCGAGCTGCACCTGACCTGCCTGGGGATCATAAAAACGCAGCAGCAGCTCAAACACCGTGGACTTGCCCGCGCCGGAAGGGCCGACCAGCGCCAGGCTGGTGCCAGCGGGAATCTCCAGGTCAAGACCATCCAGTGCCGCCTGTGCCGGCCGGCTGGGATAATTAAAGTGCACATTCTTGAGTGTCAGGGTGCCCTTGACCGCCTGCGTCAGCGTGTGCGGATTGGCCGGCGCCTGAATGCGTGTTTTGGCTTGCAGCAGTTCCATCAGCCTTTCAGTGGCGCCGGCTGCGCGTTGCAGATCACCGATGACCTGGCTGATGGCGCCGACTGCGGTCGCAACCATCACCGCATACACCACAAAGGCCGTTAACTCACCGGCACTCATGCGCCCGCTGATAACGTCTTGACCGCCCACCCAGATCATCACCGCCAGCGCCGCAAATACCAGCGTGATCACTAACGCAATCATCAGTGATCGCGAGCGTATCTGCGCCAGCGCCACAGTAAACGCCGATTCAACGTGGCCCGAGAACAGCCTTTCGTCTTCCGCCTGATGATTGTAGGCCTGCACGGTTTTGATCTGCTGCAAGCTTTCACCCACATACGCGCCGACGTTGGCAATCTGATCCTGGGTTTTACGCGATTGTTTACGCACACGGCGCCCAAAAATGACGATAGGCCCGATCACTAACGGAATACAAATCAGCACCACGCTGGTCAGGCGCGGGTTGGTAATAAACAGAAACACCACGCCGCCAACCAGCAGGAGAAAATTGCGCAGGGCAATAGAGGCTGAGGACCCGATAACGGTCTGAATCAGTGTGGTATCGGTGGTGATGCGCGACTGAATTTCGCCGCTGATATTTTCTTCAAAGTAGGAGGGATGCATCTGCAGCAGATGGTTAAACACCGCTTTGCGGATATCGGCAGTGACCCGCTCGCCCAGCCAGGACACCCAGTAAAATCGTGCAAAGGTGCCAAGTGCCTGCAGGATAGAAACCAGCAAAAACGCCAGCACAGCCTGACCCAGTGTTTGCGCGGAACCAGCAACAAAACCCGCGTCGACAATAATCCGGGCGTACTGCACAAGACCCAGGGTGATGGCGGCGGTAAAAATCAGCGCCGCTGTCGCCATCATCAGCTGTCGTGTATAGGGCCGCATAAACGGCACAACCTGCGCCAGCGTCTGCCAGGGGGTGGGTGTTGTCACTGACTCGGTGACGGGGATTGAAGCAGTCGGGGATTGTTGGTTTGAATCGGACATGTAAGGAGTCTGTCACGCGGGTCATCGCTGCGGCAAGTGCCGAAAGTCGTACGGGCGTCACCGTGCGACAGTCAGTTTTTAATTGAGTTCTGCTACGGGGCTGCCGTATCCTGCCATCTGTTGTATACCCTCAATCTGCACGTCCACTTTTACTCAACGCATCTGCGGAGCTTCATCATGAACATTCTGAAAAATCTGGGCATGGCTGCCCTGATGGCAGTGAGCTTTTCCTTGCCCTCTCAAAACGTATCCGCCCAAGACATGCCCGACACGATTACGGTTGCCAGCTCGGCGTTTGAACACCATGGCACCGTGCCGCTGGCCTACACCGCGTATGGCGACAACAAAGCGCCGCAAATTACCTGGAGCAACCTGCCCGAAGGCACCGTGCAACTGGCACTGGTGATGGATGACCCGATTGTGCCCATGCCGCAGCCGTTTGTGCATTGGGTGGCTTATAACATCCCCGCCGATGCCGCTGAATTGCCCGAAGGTCTGACCAAAGAAGCCACGGTGACCGGTGTTGCCGGACTGGATGGCATGATCAATGGCGTCAACGGTATCCGCCAGGTGGGCTATTTTGGTCCGCGTCCGCCCGTTGATGGCAAGCTGCACGCTTACCATTTCCGTATTTTTGCCCTGGATGCCGCCCTCAATCTTGAAGCTGGACTCAATAAAGAGCAGCTGATGGCCGCCATTGAAGGCCACGTGCTGGGCACCGGCATGCTGATGGGACACTACGAACAGAAGTAATTTTTGTGGGGCCAGAAATGGCCCCGCCAAGCGGCTCACAGAAAATCGCGAATAGGTAAAACACTGATGAATAAACTTTCCCTGCTGGGCGCCCTGTGCGCGCTCAGTCTGTCTGTTACCGCGCAGGCCGCTGATGCCGTGCGCCAGACCAAAGGCAATTTCGAAGACAAGTTCCGCCAGCTGGACGAAGTGCTGCCCACACCCAACACCTACCGCAACGCGGCAGGCCAACCGGGTCACCAGTACTGGCAGCAAGAAGTCGACTACAACATTTCGGTCACACTGGACGAAGCCGCGCGTCGGCTGAATGCCAGTCAGACGGTAAGCTACCAGAACAATTCACCCGACACCCTGGGTTATCTGTGGCTACAGCTGGACCAGAACATCTTCAAACGCAATTCCATGGCAGAGCTGACCGAAACGTTTGGCAGCAGCCCGCGTGTTGAAACCGGCAGTGGCAGCGCGCCCGCGCGGATGAGTTTGGGCACCCTGCAACGCCAGCAGTACATGGCCGACAATGAACTGGGTTATGAAATCCACACGCTGGAAGATGCCGCCGGCAACGCGCTGCCCTTCACCATTGTGGGCACACTGATGCGGGTGGATCTGGCGCAGCCGCTGCGACCGGGACAGAGCACACAATTTGATCTGGATTTCAGTTTTAACATTGTGGAAGCCGGTGTGCTGGGCGCCCGCAGTGGTTACGAACATTTCCCCGACGATGCCCGCGAAGGCGGCAACGACATTTTCCTGCTGGCGCAGTGGTTCCCGCGCCTGGCCGCGTACACCGATTATGAAGGCTGGACCAATAAAGAGTTTCTCGACAGCGGGGAGTTCACCCTGGAGTTTGGTGACTACGAAGTCGACATCACGGTGCCGGCTGATCACATTGTGTCCTCCACCGGCGTGCTGCAAAACGCCAGTCAGGTGCTCACTGCCGAGCAGCGTGACCGTTTGGAGCAGGCCGAAGATGCCGCACGTCCGGTCTACATCGTGACGCCGGAAGAAGCGCTGGAAAATGAACGTGAAGCGACCACCGAGACCAAAACCTGGCGTTTTAGTGCCGAGCGTGTGCGGGATTTTGCCTGGGGTTCATCACGCAAGTTTATCTGGGATGCCAAAGGTTTCCGGCAGGACAGCGCAGAGGTTCCCCTGGTGATGGCGATGTCGTTTTTCCCCAAGGAAGGCGATCCGCTGTGGTCGGAGTATTCCACCGAAGTGGTGATTCACACCATGGAAGTCTATAACCGCTTTGCATTTGATTATCCCTACCCGGTGGCGCAATCCGTGAACGGGCCGGTGGGTGGCATGGAATACCCGATGATCACCTTTAACGGGCCACGCACCACCTTGCAGGATGATGGCAGCCGCACCTACTCACTGGCGGAAAAACGCTTCCTGATCGGCGTGGTGATTCACGAGATTGGCCACATCTATTTCCCCATGGTGGTGAACACCGATGAGCGGCAATGGACGTGGATGGATGAAGGCATCAACAGCTTCCTCGATGCGGTTGCCGGTCGTGAATGGGATCCGGATATCCCCTGGGGTAATGAGCCGCGCGACATCGTTGACTACATGCGCTCTACCGATCAGCAGCCCATCATGACGCAGTCCGACAGCGTCACGCGACTGGGGCCCAATGCGTACTCCAAACCCGCCACCGCGCTGAATATCCTGCGTGAAACCATCATGGGCCGCGAGCTGTTTGACTTTGCTTTCCGCGAATACGCCCAGCAGTGGAAGTTCAAGCGCCCGACACCGTCGGACTTTTTCCGCATCATGGAAGACGCTTCCGGGGTTGATCTGGACTGGTTCTGGCGTGGCTGGTTCTACAGCACGGATCATGTGGATATTTCTCTGGATCGTGTTTACGCCATGCAACTCGATACCCGTGACCCCGACATTGATTACCAGCGTCGGCGCGACGAAGAAGCCAACAAACCGCCTTCTTTGTCATCCGCACGCAATCGCGAAGAAGGCATGCTGAGCTGGGTTGAGCGCAACCCCGATGTCACCGACTTCTATGACGACAACGACATCTACACCGTGACCAACCTGGAGCGCAATCAATACCAGAGTTTCCTCGAAGGTCTGGATGAGATTGAGCGCGCCGTGTTTGATCGTGCCATGGAAGAAAACAAGCACTACTACGTGCTGCAGTTCTCCAATGCCGGTGGGCTGGTGATGCCCATCATTCTGCAGATGACGTACGAAGATGGTAGCGTTGAAGACAAATACATTCCCGCCGAGATCTGGCGCCAGAACGCACACAATGTCAGCAAACTGATCATTGCCGACAAACCGATCAGCGAGATTGTGCTGGATCCACGCTGGGAAACCGCCGACGCCGATATGGAAAACAACTTCTACCCGCGGCGAATGATTCCGTCGCGTGTTGAGACGTTTAAATCTGACGCCGGTGGCGGACTGGTAGGCCGTGACATCATGCAGGACATCAAAACCGAGCTGAAGTCTGACGATGCGGAAGCTGAAGGTGACGCCGAGTGAATCGGCGCCATCTGATCAAGGCTGCATGGATGCTGGCGCTGATCAACACGCTGCCAGCCGTGTTGCCGACAGTGTTGCCAGCCTCGCTTTCAACTGGCGTGCACGCACATCAGCAAAAGGCCGCGATTACCCGCGTGGTGTTTAATGAGCGCACCGGCACCCTTGAAGTTATGCACCGCTTTTATCTGCACGATGCCGAGCACGCCGTGCGTCAGCTGATCGACAGTGACGCTGACATTATCGGCAATGAACAGACGCGGGCACAGTTTGCAGAGTACGTGCAGCAGCAGTTCACCTTAAAAAGTCCCTCTGGCGAAGCCCTGGTGTTGTCGCCCGTCGGGCATGAAATCGATGGCAATTTTTTCTGGGTGTATCAGGAAAGAACGCTGCCCGCCAACGTGACATCGCTGCAGGTGATTCATAACGCGTTACGGGAAGTGTGGCCGGATCAGATCAATACGGTGAACTTCGAGCGGGGCGGTTCGGTCACTACCCTGACATTTCAGGGCAGTGACGAACAGCTGAGTGTGTTACTGGATTAATCGTCTGTCAGTTGTGTTCGGCGTGGATGTCCGTGCCATGTGTCTCGGTCAACATCCACACCGACCACAGCGTCGCCAGCGATGCCAGCATGATGTAACCAGACACGTAGATAATTCCGTACTCATTCCACAGCAACACGGCAATCGTTGGCGCCAACGCGCCACCCACAATGGCACCAATCTGGTAACCCAGAGAAGCCCCTGAGTAGCGCACTTTGGTGGAGAACAGCTCCGTAAAAAATGCCGCCTGCGGCCCGTACTGCAGCCCCATAAAACTCAGACCTGCCGCAATCGCCAGCGTAATCAGCACAAAGTTGCCGGTATCAATCAGCGGGAACAACGCAAAACCCCACAGACCAGTCAGCAAGGCGCCCAACATAAAGATGCCGCGTCGACCGTGTGTGTCGGAGTAATGTGCTGCCCAGAACTGGAACGGAATCTGAACCGCCGATGCAATCAGCACCGCCGACAGCATGGTGTTTCGCGATAATCCCACACCACCAACCGCGCTGCTGCCATAAGCCACCACAAACGCAATCATGATGTAGAACGTCACCTGAATAGACAGGAACGCGCCCGCCGCCAACATAATGCGCTTGGGGTACAGACGCAGCGCTTCCAGCACAGGCGAGCGTGTCACTGCTTCTTTGGCCGGGGTAAGGCCTGCCTTCTGACGCTCGATCTTAAGACGCTCCAGCTCTTTAAATGCCGGCGTGTCTTCCAGGTGCAGCTGCACATACATGCTGATACCAATCAGGATGACGCTGGCCATAAACGGCACACGCCAGCCCCAGCTCATAAACGCTTCTTCAGAGACGGTATAACTGATCAGCAGGAAGGCGAGGTTAGCCAGAATCACCCCGATGGGTGCACCGGCCTGTGCGTAGGCACCGTACCAGCCGCGTTTGGTCGCCGGCGCAGTTTCGGTCACCAGCAACATCGCGCCGCCCCACTGCCCGCCGATGGCCAGGCCCTGCACAAAGCGCAGTAACACCAGCAAAATCGGCGCCAGCGGCCCCGCAAACGCATAGGTTGGCAATAAACCAATCAGCGTGGTGGCCACGCCCATCATCAGCAGCGCAATCACCAGGACTTTTTTGCGCCCCACGCGGTCACCGTAGTGACCAAAAATGATGCCGCCCAGCGGACGGGCCAGAAAGCCCACTGCAAAAGTGCTGAAGGAGGCAATTAACGCCACCATGGGTGGCATATCAGCCGGGAAAAACAGGATTGGGAAGACCAGTGCGGCAGCCGTGCCGTAGAGGAAAAAGTCATACCATTCGATGGATGTGCCCGCAAGCGAGGTCAGGGCCACCTTGCGCATATTGGCCTGGGTGTGTTGATCAATTGGCGCTACTGCTGCCGATTCATGTGCCGTCATAAAAGCTCCTCTGCTTGTTATAGTTTTGACAACCGCAGCGATATTGCTCTGGAATTGTAAACAACGCAAGCGTCTGTGCGTTAACAAGCAGAGCCTTGCAAGGGGTATCAGGTACATTTAAATCGCCCGATTACAGACTGAATGTTGCGACTTAATGTTCATTTAAGATAGGCAGACCAAACTGCAGGCATTGTTGTTGCCAAGAGCGTACCCCTCATGCCTGACAGTACATTTTTCTCAGCCATCAAATCGGTTCTGATTGTCCGCCCGAACGTCAGGTTGGGTAACAACCTGCTGTTGACGCCGCTGCTGGCCGAGTTGGAGAAAAAATTTCCACGTGCGCGGATTGATGTTCTCACCTCGAGTCAGGACGCCCCTGCCATCTTTTCAGGGTTTTTGACGGTTGATCGGGTGCTGGTGTTTCCCCGCCATGGTGCCAGTCATTTGCCAGCGTATTTGAACGTGCTGAGGAAATTGCTCAGCAAACACTATGACCTTGTGGTTGATCCCTGCCCAAAGTCCCGTACTTCCCGCCTGTATTCATCGCTTGTCAGAGCAAAATTGCGTATCGGCTTTGGCAGTGATCAAAAACTGGTAAGGGCAAATTTTTTCGAGGCAGCAATATCGCAAGCACCCCAACACATGGGGAAGTATCCGGTTTACCTGGTACGGTCTGTCTTGGGAGCATCCGGTGTCCAAGGGCAATCGGAACCACAGGCGTTTCCCAATCTGGATATTCGATTGTCGC
>CALQJO020000084.1 GCA_943330915.2 Rhodoferax sp. OV413
CACTTTGGGTGCCACCCACACCGTCAACAGTAATCTCGGGAAGGGTAGCCTGGTGCTAAATTGCATCGAAATCTGCCCCTCAAGAGAGACCATCAACAGAGTCAACTATGTTGAAAAACACCGCGGGCGATCTTCCCATCAAATCCTCATGGGCTGCAGCTTCCAGTACGTCAGCGATCGCCATAACCACTCCAGCGGTCCAAACCGGAAGTGACGCAGCCAGATCGGCGACAACCACAACTGCAAGGCCCAGATGCCCAGAACTATCAACAGTTGGCCGGCGCGCTCGACCTGGCCGATCAGGCCCAGACCATGGCCGTAGAAAATCAGGCCGCATAACAGGGTATGCATGATGTAGTTACTAAACGCCATGCGACCGACCGCCGCCAGGCGGTTGGTCAGCGCCGGCACGAGGCCGTTTTTCAACAGCAGCAGGATGGCCGACATAAAACCCAGGCTGATCAGCACACTGCCCCAGTAATTGAACTGTGAGCCAAAAAACATGGAGCTGATCTGCCAGTTATTCTGAAAGTTCCAAACCATGCCCACCACCACCAGGGGCACACCCACCAACATGGCGAGCATAACCAGCCGACGATAGACACTGCCATCTGCCAAACCGGTGAGCACGCGGGACTTGTACAGCGCCATCCCTAACAACATCATGCCGCTGGCGCGCCAGAAACCCCACAAAAACACTGCCAGCCCCTGCATTTCTTGTGTCATTGGCACACGTGCCGACATTTGTGTCAGCCAGTTGCCTTGCATGGTGGCGATCTCGGCGGCCATGGTTGCCGCGTCGGGCTGCCAGCTTGGCAATACTTGCACTTCAATCTCTTCTGGCGGCATAAATTGCAGACTGGCGCCTACCAGCAGGTAAAGAATTGACGACACGGCCAGTAAGATAATGCCCAGTTTAAACAGGAAACGGGAGGAACGATGACGCAGGGGGAACAACACAAACGCACACAGCGCGTACAAAAATAAAATGTCGCCGGACCAAAGCAGATAGCCGTGCATCAGGCCAAAGATTAACAACCAACCATTGCGCCGATAATGATACCCGGCCTCTGACTTGCCTGACGCCGCTGCGCGCTCACAAAACAGCACAATGCCGGCACCAAACAACATCGAGAACAGCGCCATCATTTTCTGGTCTGCCAACAGATGGCTGATGGCCCAGGTTGCCCCGTGTATGCCATCCATCGACCCGAAGGCGCTCGGGTTCAAATAAGCTGCGGATGGCATGGCAAACATCTGGATATTCATGACCAGAATGCCTAAAACTGCAAAACCCCGTAAGGCATCCAATGCGTCAATGCGCTGTTCTACTGGTGTGACCACAACGTCTCTCCTTGTCTGTTAATAAAAGCCTGACTGCGACAGGCATTTATAACAAACTTCAAAGCGACTGGTCATCCCTGTATGTCACAACAGGGCAACCATCACCAGGTCCATCAAAGGCTCAGGCGGCTTTTTTGCGACCGCGCTGATATCGCCAGGCCATGGTTACCAACATGATCACGGTGGCAGGCATCACAAACCAGACCATCGCAGTGCCGAAGGTCTGCAAGCTCTCGTGCTGCTGCGCGGCCATCAGCAAGTAGGCAGTGTAGGCAACGTAATAGAACAGGAACAACGCGCCATTCAAGCGCGATATCAGGTAACCGGTGAAGAAGATTGGCAGACAGATCAGCGCCACGCCCACCATCACCGGGATATCAAAAGCCAGCGCCGCGTCAGCAACCTGCACACCATCCGGTGCGACGATGCTGGACAGACCCAAAACTGCCAGCAGGTTGAAGATATTGCTGCCAACCACATTGCCCACGGCGATATCACGCTCACCGCGCAGACTGGCAATAACAGACGTCGCCAGTTCTGGCATGGACGTGCCGGCGGCAACAATGGTCAGGCCAATCACCAGTTCACTCATGCCCAGGTATTGGGCGATCTGCACTGCACTGTCCACCAGCCATTGCGCACCCAGCACCAACAGTGCCAAGCCGCCCAGAATCATCACTCCGTCCTTCAGGTACTGTATGACCGCAGAGTCGTTTTGCGCGCCAACGCCATACTCTGCCTCGTACTGCGCGGTAACCGCTGCACTGGACTCCCGGCGACTCTGGCGAATGAGAAAAAACGTATATGCGAGCACCGCACCAAACAGAAACACACCATCAATGCGGGAAATTTTGTTATCCAGCCCCATCAGCAATACCGCAACAGACGCCGCAATCATCAGCGGCACATCCAGGCGAACCAGCTGCTGAGAGACGACCAAGGGTGCTACCAACGCCGAAACACCGAGGATAAACAAGACATTAAAGATGTTGCTGCCGACCACATTACCAAGTGCGAGATCCGCCTGCCCTGCCCAGGATGCGCCGATGCTGACGGCCATTTCCGGCGCACTGGTGCCGAAGGCAACAATAGTCAGACCAATCACAAGAGGGGAAATTCCAAGACTTGAAGCCAACCGCGAGGCGCCGCGAACCAGTATTTCTGCGCCAATCACCAACAATATCAATCCAGCTATCAAGAATACAACAACCATAAAACCCCCTGGGGTAACAACTGATTTAGGCTAAAACTTGCTTTGATGGTGGCGCATCATACGTTTGTTACACATGAGATTAAAGCCGCCGCGAGGTGGTTGCTGACATTTGTTTGACCAAGCAATCACGCTGAATTCCTTGCGGCATTGATATTGCCAAACAAGGTACGCACCACCATCTTTTCATACAGCGCTAACTGCTCCGGGTCGTTCTGCTCACGGGTCTGACGAACGCGTATCAGCGCATACTGCTGAATCATCAACAATGGCAGCACCACGCGCTCGCGCAACTGAATGCTCAGACGGGTGCGCGGGTTGTCATCCAGCAGCTGAGTCTGTCCGGCAACTTTGAGCACCATCGCGCGGCTGAGACAGTACTCGTCGTAGATGTCCTGCCAGAGCGCACCGAAGCGCGGATCACTCTGCATGTAACGGGTGAGTTCAAAATTGGTTTTGCTCATACTCTGCATGCTGTTGGAGATCAGCGCGCGGAAAAACCGCGAGCGTTGATACAAGTCTTTGCACTGCTCCAACCGCCCCTGATCTTCCTCGGCCTTCAAAGCAGTTCCAAGCCCATAAAAACCCGGTACATTCTGCTTAAGCTGACTCCAGGCGCCCACAAACGGGATGGCGCGCAGATCCTCAAAGCGCATCGCCCCGGCACCGCGCTTGGAAGGCCGGCTGCCGATATTGGCCATGGCGTAGTAATTCAGGGTGCTCATCTCCTGCAGATAGGGCAGGAACAGAGGATGTTGCTTAAAGGCTTCGTACTTTTCGTAACTGACATTGGCCAGTGTTTGCAACAGACCTCGTTGTGCGTCATCAAGTTCACGATCGGGGCGATCAATCAGGTTGTTCTCCAGCCCCGCGGTCATCAACTGCCCCAGATTGTGACCGGCGGCGGCTTTGATGCCATAGTGTGAACTGATGGTTTGACCCTGCACCGTCATCTGAATCTGGTTGCTCTCGATGTTTTTGCCGTGGGCTGCATAAAACAGGTAGGAGTCGCCGCCGCCCCGGGCGGGCGGGCCACCACGGCCATCAAAGAAGATCACTTCCACACCCACTTGGCGTGACGTGGCAGTGATGGTTTCCTTGGCCGAATAAATCGCCCAGTTAGCCATCATATAACCGCCATCTTTGGTGCCATCGGAAAAGCCCAACATCACCGTCTGGCGGCGACGGCGCTGCGTCAGATGTGCCTGATAGTGACGATTGGCGTACAGGCTGGCCATGGATTCACCGCCGCTGCGTAAATCACTGACCGTTTCAAACAGCGGCACCACATCCACGGTGATGGGCTGGTCCGCCCAGCCGCAAAGCCTGAACAACGCAAATACACGCGCAATATCCAACGGGCCCCGGCAGTTGCTGATGATGTAGCGATGCGCGCCGCGCTCACCGTTCACTGCCTGAATCTGGCGGATCACCTGCATGGATTCAAGGGTATCTCGAATGACCGCATCGTCCGACGCCAGGTTGACGCTTGTTGTGTTGCAGGTAAACAGGCAATCCAGTTGCTGCTCAACCGGTAAGCGGTCAAAGTCTGCAGGCAGAATGCCCGGGCTCTGCGCCAGCACGGCATTCAGTGCCTGCGCAATCACGCGGCTGTCCTGGCGGATATCAAGGCTCGCAAAGTGCATACCAAACAGCGTGACTTTGCGCCGGAATGACTGCAATTGTTCTATAAACATCGACTGGAAATGTGTTTTGACCAACGCTTCAGCGCGATCCAGGGTGTCGAAAATGTCGGCAAGACTGACTTCGGTGCGATCAGCTTTTTCAATCAATTCGTAGTGAATGCGCTTTTCCAGCCGGTCGAGCATGTCGTAGACCCCGGCAAAGGTCAGGCGGCGTTTGATCAGGCGTAAATCATGGTGATAACACTGCAAAATGGTGTAACGCAGCTTGGCCGCCACTTTTAAGGTTGTTGCCGTGGTGACAAACGGATTGCCGTCACGATCGCCGCCCGGCCAGAAGCCGATACTCACCAGCTCACTGTTGGCATTGACCTGCGCCGGAAAACTCGCAGCCAGCGGATCCACCAGGTCACCAATTGCCGGATAGAAAATGTTACCCAGATACCAGGTGAGCAACACGGCCTCATCAAAAGGCGTGGGTTTCTTCTTCTGAAAAAACGGTGTATTGCCAAGCTGTTGCAATAAGTCGCGAACGGCCCCGGCACGTGCATTGGAAATGGCATCGGTGAGATCAGAAATGATCGCTAACACCTGCCCCGGATAAAACTGGGTCGGGTGTGCGGTCAGCACCACTCGCACACCAAACTTTTCCAGAAGACTGGCCAGTTGCTCGCTGCGCCCTTCATCAGCCGCACGGTCACTCAGGCGCATCAGCGAACTTTTATTGCCCAGTTGGTGAACGCGGCTGTAGGCCGCATCTTCCAGCGCGTCAATCAGTACAACCTGACGCTCAACATACTGCACAATCTTGAACATGAACTGTATACGGTCGTGTTCAGTGAAATGTGCGCGATGCCGTGAAAAGAACTCATCGATGATGGTGTCTGGCGTATGCCCTTGCTGCAATCCAGCGCTGCAGGCCTCATTTAACAGTGGAAGCAAGGTGCCGGTCTGCTCGATGGCATCCAGCGGCAACGTCAGAAACAAGCTGCTGTACAGTTGAAAATTCAGCTCTACCAGCTCTTCAAATAATCGTGCAGCCTGATCAGTCATACAGCTCCCCGGGGATTTTTTAACAACTCATCCAGCGTCAATCCGTAGCTCGGCGCAAAGGTTTCCATAAAATAGCGCACTTCCGGGCTATTGATACGCTCCAGTCGGCGGCGCACGTCCTCCTCTGCTTTGGAGAACTCCGTGTTGCCGGCCTGAACTTCGGTTTTGCATTTCAACCAGGCACAGATGGTGTCCGCGGCTTTGATGATTGCGTGAACGTCTTCGGCAATTTCCTTTTCAATCAGCACCTTGCGAAAATCTGCGCGCAGATCTGCTGGCAGCAAATTCAGGAGTTCATAGCCGGCCTGCTGCTCAATGGCCTTGTACGCCAGGGTGATTTCCGGGGAATGGTACTTGATCGGCGACGGCATATCGCCAGTGATCACTTCACTGCAGTCGTGGTACAACGCAGCGACCACCACCGCGTTGACGTCCAGCTGTCCGTCAAAATAGCGATTCTTAGCCAACGCCAGCACATGTGCGATGGTGGCGACTTCCCAACTGTGCTCCATGACATTTTCGGTAATGACATTACGCTTCATGCCCCAACGCTGTAACCAGCGTAATTTGCTGATATAGGCGTAAAAGTGACTTCGGACTGATACCGTCATGAGGGGCTTTACTCCGCGCAGAAACATCTACGGGCATTCTCAATGCACGACCGGGTGGAGTCAACCTTGCACACACTGCACCGACACGCTGACTTGGATGATTGCAGCCGCACTGATACTATCGGTTCAAGACCGCGCCACGCGCAGACACTCTAACGACCGCTGCATTCGAGTCCTGACAGACCATGATGAAAACTCCCGCGTCACACCCGCATTCTTTTTTTCAACGTCTGATTCTTGGGCATTTCGGGCTGGCGTTAACCTACTGGACACTGTTCATCAGTGCTTCGCTGGTGTTTTTTGTTGTCGGCAGCGCGGCTGTGGCAGCTGACGATTGGCCACGCTATCTGATCGCCTTGGGCGTGATGCTGGCGTGGACATTTTTGTTACTGGTGGGGGTTCAACGGGGTTTTAAAGGCGAAGACCCCGGCAAAGCGTTGGGGAGAATTGCCATGCTGTTTTTGTTGCTGGTGATGACAAACGCGCTGGCAACGCTGAGTTTTATCTGAGTTTTTTGTCGGTCTTTTTTGTCCCGGCAGGCGCTGAATCAGGCGCCTTGGTCTCGTGAATCATCGGTATACCCACGCTAACACGTACCGGCGCCTGGTAAACGCGAATCTTATCAATGGGCGGAAACAGGTCTGCCACATCCACTTGGAAGGTCTTGCAGAGCGTTTCCAGAGTCTCCAGCGTGACATTCTGATCTTCGTTCTCAATACGCATGATTGACGACTGCGCCAGCCCGATTTTTCGGGCAAACGTCCGTTGCGGCATGCTGCCGCGCCGCTGCCGGATAAATGCTGCCAATCTTGAACGCAAGTGAACCATACATGGTTTATACTGCTGTTAACGAACCACAAGTGGTTCAAACGCGTTATACGAATCTGCCAGCAGGAAGCAACGGTCCGGTCGGACGGCAGGGGAATGCAGCACTCGTAGCCTCGTCATTGATGCGGGTGCTGCATTCTCCCGACCACCACTATTCAAATCCAGGCTCCTCATGAGCAACCGCTCTCAATGCGAGGTTTGCCGCACAGCCATGCCTGCATTATGCTTGCGTCACATCGCGAATCCAGTTGCGCACTGTTTAGCAGCACCCTCATACAACAAAAGGACCCCACCATGGCATCAAGTCCCGGTTACAGCGATAAATCCAAGGGCATCCTTGGCTGGATTGAAGACACAGGCAATCGACTTCCAGATCCGGTTTTTATATTTTTCTGGCTGATCGGTGGTGTGATTCTGGTCAGCGTGATCGCATCGTTATTGGGTGTCTCCGCAATACATCCGACACAGGTGCAGGCAGATGGCAGCCCGGTCATTGTGATATCGGCCAGCCTGTTATCTGCTGACAATCTGCAGCGCCTGCTGACCCAGATGCCAACCACCTTTGCGCACTTTCATCCGCTGGGATATGTCTTGCTGGTGATGCTGGGGGCCGGTGTTGCCGAGCGTAGCGGTCTGTTTGCCACCGCCATGAGCAGTGCGGTCAAAAAGGCCCCCATCTCGTTACTCACGCCAGTGGTGGCATTTCTGGCCATGATGGGCAACCTGGCAGCCGATGCTGCTTATGTTGTGTTGATCCCGCTGGCAGGTGTGGTGTACGCCGCCGCCGGTCGCCATCCGATTGCCGGCATTGCAGCCGCCTTTGCCGGCGTCTCTGGCGGATTTTCAGCCAACCTGATTCCCGGTCAACTGGATGCCTTGTTGTTTGGCATTACCGAGTCCGCCGTTGTCACCCTTGATCAGGGCTGGGTCATGAACATTGCCGGCAACTGGTATTTTATTG
This sequence comes from Rhodoferax sp. OV413, assembly GCA_943330915.2. GTDB lineage: Bacteria > Pseudomonadota > Gammaproteobacteria > Pseudomonadales > Pseudohongiellaceae > Pseudohongiella. The sequence continues at coordinate 7,651 of CALQJO020000084.1, forward strand.
CCACCATGCTGTTTGTTTTTCTACCAGTGATCTGGTACGTGACTGACAAAATTATTGAACCGCGCCTGGGTTCTGCCAAGGCCATTATTGCCAACAACAGCGTTGGCCTGAGCACCCGTGAAGACAGCACCCTGACCGGCGCGGAGCGCGCAGGTCTGCACAGAGCTGGCTGGGCGGCACTAGGAATTGTTGGTTTGTGGCTGGTATTGTGTTTTGCACCCGGTACACCGTTAATCAATGAAGAGGCTGGCACTGCGAGCCTACAGCCGTTTTACCAGTCACTGGTTGCCGCGTTTTTCCTGTTGTTCCTGGCCACCGGCTGGGCCTACGGTACCGCTGTCGGCACGGTGAAAAATCACCGGGACGTGGTTGCCATGATGTCGGCTGCAATGGCCGACCTTGCCTACTATCTGGTGCTGGCGTTTGCTGCAGCGCATTTTGTAGCCATGTTTAACTGGTCCAATCTAGGGCTGATTTTTGCGATCAACGGCGCTGACATGATACGTAGCGCTGAACTGCCAATGCCGGCGCTGATCGCTTTGATCATCATGCTGACTGCATCCATCAATCTGTTTATCGGCTCTGCCAGTGCCAAGTGGGCATTGCTGGCTCCGGTGCTGGTGCCGATGATGATGTTACTGGGTGTCAGCCCTGAAATGACCACCGCTGCCTACCGGGTTGGCGATGGCGCTACCAACATCATCACCCCGCTGATGCCATACTTTCCGCTGATTCTGGCGTTTTGCCAACGCTGGGATAAAGGGTTTGGTCTGGGTTCGCTGGCAGCGACCATGATCCCGTACAGTGTCGGAATATTAATCTTTGGTATGGTGCTGGCCATGGCCTGGATCGGATTGGGATTGCCACTTGGCCCGGGTGTTGGCAGCGGGTATGTGTTGCAGGTGAATTAACTCATCACCAAAAAAATCAGGGTGTGGGGGGAAGCTCCCCCGCACCCTGATTGTTTGATCTGGCCTTGCTGATCAGCTCTCTGAGTGCCAATCAGCCATTATCCGCAAACCAAAACCCTGTTTACTGAACTGCCGCAGTCTCAACGGCCACAGGTTCTGGTTCAACAAACTGCCAGCTCACAGAACCGAAGAACATTTCATCCCAGCTCTGCAGGCCCCATGGTACTGATCGGCTCGGATCCGGGTTCATCTTGTTCTGAGAAGAATTGTCAAACGCTCCTACTGCCGTGATCACAGTGCCGGCTGGCACCAATTTCGGCTCGCGCAACTGGTAACGCAGCTGCCAGTTGTAATTGTAGTTAGCGATATTGATCAGCTCTTCGCTGCTGCCATCCGGATAAGTCGCTTCAAAACGCATACGCTTGCCACGGAAATGCATGTGCGGCAGGAACGCATGCAAGTAAGC
>CALQJO020000085.1 GCA_943330915.2 Rhodoferax sp. OV413
AGAACCAGAGTTAGAACCAGAACCTGCAGCAGCCGTTGACGCAAAGCCTGACCAGCAAAATCTGGATGATGATGAAGAAGAGCCCCTGCCTGAATTTGAATCAGAGCTGGAAGTAGAACCTGAACCGCAACCTCAACCCGTGGATTCCTTTGCCGCCGTGGATAAAAAAGACAAGATAGATGACCTCTTTGAGGATGAGGACCAGCAACGCCGACAAGGCGCGCTGGAACAGGAGCACGAGTCTGCGCCCAAGCGATTTATGAGTTGGGCCGGCGCGGCATTTGGCAAACTTGCCGCGGGTGTGGCTGCGAGCCGCGCGCGAGGCGCAGATCAGAAGGCAGAGCAGCAGCCACAGCCGAAGGGAGTTCAGCGTGCTGACGATCTTCACGATATGGATGATTATGCTGATCCGCTTGACGATTACGCGGTTGATCGCTCGCGTGGCGATGATCCGCGCAGTGCATCACCAAGCGCGCAGCGTGATGAGTATCAGGATGAATTCCAGGAAGAGTTCCAGGAGGATTCTGCGGAGCATTACCAGTTGCCACATCGTGACGGTCATGCGGATGAGACTGCCGATACGGGCTACGCCGATGAATATTACGAAGAATATCAATCTGACCCTGAGCCTGCAGAGCAGCATTATCAGGCGCCAATGACCGAGCAGGAAAGGAAGGTCGCCAAGTATGGCGAGAGTCCTTATGCGGGTCATCGATTTGGAGCTGATTCTGTGCCAGTTGACCCGATTGCAGCTGCGCCAGCGCCACGTGCCACATTAAAAAAGGCTGCACGAAGCGCACGAGAGAATCAGCTTACTCTGGATATGCTGCAGAACGATGATGACAAGGATCCCGGATATAGCCAGGTGTTGGTCATCAACGTCATGGCGCGCCCGAAGACATCCATTCAGGGTGATGAATTGTTGCCGATTCTGTTGGGGGCCGGTCTGCGCTTTGGTGAGATGTCCATTTTTCATCGACACGCTGATCGCAAAGGCGGTCCGGTGTTGTTCAGCGTGGCTAACGCGCTGAATCCGGGCACATTTGACCTCAATGACATCAGTGATTTCAATACTCAGGGTGTCTGCTTCTTTATGACGTTGCCCAATGTCGCCAACAACATGTTGGCATTTGAGCAGATGCTGGCGACGGCAAAACATGTACAGTCGGTGTTGGATGCAGAGTTGAAAGACGACAATCGCTCGGTGATGACTGCACAAACAGTTGAGCACTATCGTCAACGCATTCGGGATTTTGATCTGCAGCAGTTAAAAAATAGCAAGAATCCACGACAGAAATAAGTCATGAACAAGCGCGTGGCGGGCGATTTATTTGATGATGATCATACGGGTGGCAGCAAGGAAGGGGCAGGTAGCACTTCTTTGCTGATGCCTGCGGCGCAAGGGCATGTGCCAATACCAGCAGCAACACCGGCGTCGCGGGCCGCACAAATGATCGTTGATCTGCGCGCCGTTGTGCAGTACCACAACGCGCGTTACCACCAGCACGACGCGCCGGAAATCCCGGATGCGGATTACGACAAACTCTTTGATCAACTGGCTGCGCTGGAGCAGCAATTTCCCGAGTTCATCACGCCAGACTCTCCAACGCAACGAGTGGGCGACCAGCCACTGTCGTCGTTTGTGCAGGTGACACACGACGAACCGATGATGTCGCTGGCAAAGGTGTTCAACGACAGCGACCTCGCCGACTTTGAAGCGCGCATCCTAAAGCGACTGGACGCACACGAAGGCGCTATCCCAACCTACAGTTGTGAACCCAAGATCGACGGGGTCGCCGTCAGTCTGCTGTACGTCGACGGCATGCTGGTGCGCGCGGCCACCCGCGGCGACGGTATCACCGGCGAAGATATAACCCACAACGTACGCACCATCCGCAACATCCCGCTGAAACTGACTGGCAATGACCTACCTGCGCGCCTTGAGGTACGTGGCGAAATCTACATGACCCGCTCCGGTTTCACCGCCATGAACGACGCCGCTGCCCGCAGCGAAGACGGCCGCATCTTCGTCAACCCACGCAACGCCGCCGCCGGCACTCTGCGCCAGCTCGACCCGCGCATCGCCGCTCAACGCCCATTGCGCTTTTTCGCTTACCTGGGGACGGAGAGATCAAAAAATGATCAGATGTCTTCTGGCGGTAATGCGACTGAGTTGACAGGAGAAGGTGGCAACACCCACAGCGGCATGCTGACCCGTCTGGGGCAATGGGGTTTGCCGTTAAATCCCGAGCGATCGGTGGTGCAAGGGCAGCAGGCCTTTCTGGATTATGCCCAGGGATTGCTGCGCAAGCGCCCGACGCTCGACTATGAAATTGACGGTGCCGTGATCAAAGTTGACAGCCTCAAACTGCAGAATGAACTGGGCAGCAACGCCCGCACCCCGCGCTGGGCCATGGCCTACAAGTTTCCCGCTGAGGAAGCATCCACGCTGGTACGGGATGTTGAGTTTCAGGTTGGGCGCACCGGCACCATTACGCCAGTTGCGCGCCTCGAGCCCGTGTTTGTGGGCGGTGTCACCGTCAGCAACGCCACGCTGCACAACATGGATGAAATCGCCCGCCTTGGCCTGTGCATAGGCGACCGCGTCATCATCCGCCGCGCTGGCGACGTCATCCCAAAAATCGTGTCGGTGATGGGGTTTTTGGGGACGGCCAGCTTGGGGACGGAGAGATCAAAAAATGAGCAGATGTTTACTGATATCGCTGACGAGCAGTTGACAGGCGTTGGCAGAAGCGAGCGGCGCGCCATCAATATGCCAACACAATGTCCCGCCTGCCAGTCCCCGGTCGAAAAGGACGGCGAGGTCATGTACCGCTGCACCGGCGGCCTGGTCTGTCCGGCGCAACGCAAGGAGTCGCTGCGACATTTTTGTTCGCGTGCGGCCATGGATATCGAGGGCCTTGGTGAGAAACTTGTCGAGCAATTAGTGGATGCCAACCTTGTCCACACGGTTGCCGATGTGTTCACGCTGACCAAAGATCAACTCATGGCGCTGGAACGCATGGGTGAAAAGTCGGCGGATAATCTGCTGGCCGCCGTCGAAAAATCAAGGCAAACCACCATGCCACGCTTGTTGTTTGGCTTGGGTATCCGCGAGGTTGGTGAGGCGACGGCGTTGGCTCTGGCCAACCACTTTGGCAGCCTCGAAAAACTCATGCAGGCTGATGAGCAGGGTTTGCTTCAGGTTGAGGATGTCGGCCCGGTGATGGCGGCGCACATCGCACACTTTTTTGGCAATAAAGACAATCATCTCGTTATTGAGCAACTTCGCGCACGAGGCGTCAGTTGGCCCGAGCATCAATCTGCGGCGGTGTCTGACAAACTGGCTGGGCAAATTATTGTGCTAACCGGCACGCTGGAAACCATGACCCGCGACGACGCCCGCGCGCGCCTGCAAGCTCTGGGCGCCAAAGTGGCTGGCAGCGTCTCCAAAAAAACCAATGTGGTGATCGCCGGCCCCGGCGCCGGCTCCAAGCTCGACAAAGCCGTGGAGTTCGGAGTAACCGTGCTGGACGAGCAAGGATTGATCGAGCTTCTCAAGACAGCGGAGTCTGGCGGCGCATCTGGCGCGTCTGGGGACGGAGAGATCATTTTTAACCAGCCTGGGGACGGAGAGATCAAAAAATGATCTCTCCGTCCCCGATGCCCCCGTCCCCAATGGCCCCAATCAAACCAACTGTTCCGGCACTACGCTCAAGGCGTCGGCGAGGCGTTGCAGAGTGCGCCGCTGCAGACGCTGGTCACTTCTTTCCATCTGAGTGATGGCAGCTTGTGTCAAGCCGATCATCTGCGCGAGCTCCGACCGACTGAGACCGCGATGAATTCGCCACGCAGCGAGCAGACTGATGCGTTGTCTCACACACAGCCCAGCAACCGCATGTGGGATCGTCGGATCAACTTTTTTAATAGACTGCATCAGCGCCAGATAGTCGGAGTAGGGCATTACTGCGAACGCCGGTTGGTTACCCTGGTTGATGATCTGCACATCAATTGGTATTGAGGTCACGGCGGGACACCTCGTCAATGCGGATAATTGTGATTCGATCAGAAGCACTGAATAAAACACGGTGCCGACTGACCTCAAGCCTTTGGTCGTTCGTCAGGTTCATAGGGTTTTTATCATAGGCACCAACATAAGATTTCCCCAGTTCACCCACCTTGTCGTGAAGGTTTACACCAATTTTGGCTGGCAGATCAATTAATTGCCTCAGAGCTCTTCTGTTCCATTCAATAGCAATGCCTTTGGTAACCATAAGCAAAATCCTTTTTGCAGCATAGGTTTAAATCGCCCCTTGACGGGATCGTCCGGGCTCAGGAGTTATAGCAGAAGGACGGCGTGGGTGACGGGGCCTATTTGGGGTCTCTTGTGTAGCCTGGTGTAGCCTGGGTGTAGCCTGGGGACGGAGAGATCAAAAAATGATCTCTCCGTCCCCAGTGCGTGCCTTTCCCAACTGGCAATGAAATCCTTGTCGCCGATAGGTGTGCAACTGCGGGAAGACGCCCGGATAAGCTCGATCTCCAGCTCATCCAGCGGGGTGTTAAACAGCTGCCGGTACGCGGCCAGCCGCTCAGCTTTGGAATTGCCCAGCGCGGTGTACTCATCGTGTTCCGTCAGCCATGATGACTCGCCATTGGCATTTACTGCATAACTCGACCAGCGATAGTTCGCCGGGTGATTGACCATATTGGCGCGCACCGGATTCAACTCAATATAGCGGTAACAATTGAGCAGATGACGCGTGGACTGGATCATCGATGACCGGTGCCGCCCCTCCCAAAGAGTGCCGGTGCGCTCATATTTTTTGTTGACATACTGGGCATAAGTGCTGCCAACGACTCGCATCATTCGCGAAATGCTGTCAACGTGTCCGCATGTCAGCAGGATGTGAAGATGGTTGCTCATCAGACAGTACGCATGTACTGCGACGCCGTACCGCTTGGAAACCTTAGCGAAAAGTTCAAGATAGTGGCGCTGATCGGCGGGTTCATAAAAACACAGCGAGCGATTATTGCCGCGCTGAACAATGTGGTAAGGCATACCTGTAGCGTAAAAACGGGGGCGGCGGGCCATAGCAAACTCCTCTTGCTGTTGATCCTTGCCCTGTTATAGCTATTGGGGACGGAGAGATCAAATTTTGATCTCTCCGTCCCCAATCAAGTCCAATGATCAAAACCAGCCGCGATCGAGTTCGCCGCGGCAGTTCTCGTACTGCGTCTGGTAGCGCACGGCGTTGCGCTCCACGGCAGCGGCTGCATCCAGCAGCCAGCGCTTGTTCTGATAGGTGCCGCGGTTATACCCGGTGTGGCCCTCGTGGTACGCGAGGTAGAGGTTGCGCGCGTCAGTCAGCGCGATATTGCTGCGCCGCACGCTGTGGTGGTTGTACCAGCCGACAAAATCCACCGCGTCGCCAAAGTTGGCGCGACTGGCGATGCGGTTGCCGGTTTCCTGCTGATAGTCATCCCAGGTTGAGCTCAATGCCTGCGCATAACCGCGCGCTGTCGACGGCCGCGTCCACGGGATCACCCACAGCACTCGGTTGCGTTCGGGCCGCGCTCGCGCCCTAAAGCCGGATTCCTGATAAATGATGGCCATTGTCACATGCACCGGCACACCCCAACGTTCCTGCGAACGCTCAGCCGCCCGATACCAAGAGCGGCGATCCTCAAACATATCGCACACATTTGATACGTTCGCAGGCCGCCCTACGGCGCAGCTGCTCAGAATCAGTGATAGGCCCAGCAGCAATAATATTCTCATGCGCCAGAGTTTATCGGATTGGTATCGGATTGGGGACGGAGAGATCAAAAAATGATCTCTCCGTCCCCAATCCACCCCCACCCCAATCCACCCCAATCCACCCCAATCCCACTCAGTCGCTGCCAAACAGATCGCGGGTGAAGACTTTGTGGTCAACATCGGCAAGGACATCCGTGCGGCGGTTAGCGATAATGATGTCGCATTGCTGTTTAAATGCCTCGAGATCGTGCATCACCGGGGAGCGGAAAAACTCTTCTTCTTTAAGGGCCGGTTCGTACACTACAACTTTTATGCCCTTGGCTTTGATGCGTTTCATGATGCCTTGGATGCTGGATGCCCGGAAATTATCGGAGCCGGCTTTCATGATCAACCTGTATACACCAACCACTTGCGGATTGCGCGCAACAATACTGTCGGCGATAAAGTCTTTGCGGGTGCGGTTGGCGTCAACAATTGCATTGATCAGGTTTTGTGGCACTTCTGAGTAGTTAGCCAGCAATTGTTTGGTGTCTTTGGGCAGGCAGTAGCCGCCGTAACCAAACGAGGGGTTGTTGTAATGGTTGCCTATGCGTGGGTCGAGGCAAACGCCATCAATAATCTGCCGCGTATCCAGGCCGTGTGATGCTGCGTAGGTGTCGAGCTCATTAAAATAGGCGACACGCATGGCGAGGTAGGTGTTGGAAAACAGTTTAACGGCCTCTGCCTCCGTTGCCTCAGTCAGCAGAACAGGGATGTCTTGCTTGATGGCGCCTTGCTGAAGCAACTTGGCAAATGTTTCCGCCCGCGCTGATCGCTCACCGACAATAATCCGCGACGGGTACAGGTTGTCGAACAAAGCTTTGCCTTCGCGCAGAAATTCCGGTGAAAAAAGCAGGTTAGAGGTGTTGAACTGCGCCTGAGCGCGGCGGGTATAACCCACCGGTACCGTTGATTTGATGACCATTACCGCAGAGGGGTTGATGGTAGAGACGTCGTTGATGATGGCTTCCACGGAGCGGGTATTAAAGTAGTTAGTCTGTGGGTCATAATCGGTTGGTGTGGCGATGATTACATAATCGGCATCCGCGTAGGCGTCGTGTTTGTCCAGCGTCGCTCTCAGATTCAGCGGCTGGTGTTTCAGGTAGTGCTCAAGCTCAGCATCAGCGATCGGGCTTTGCCGCCGGTTGATCATGTTGACCTTGTCCTCAAGGATGTCGAGCGCCACCACCTCATTGTGTTGTGCCAGCAACACCGCATTAGACAGACCTACATAACCAGTGCCCGCTATCGCTATCTTCATAACATCCCCATTGATTGACCCGCTGCCCCCGATTGTAGCGCCTTTTTCTGGTTTTTTCTGGGGACGGAGAGATCAAAAACTAACCAGCTTGGCTCAGATTGGGGACGGAGAGATCAAAAAATGATCTCTCCGTCCCCAATCTGGGGATAGAATAAGGCTCATGATGATAAGAGACTCTCAAAAATTTGTGGTTTGGCTGACCGGTTTGTCGGGCGCAGGCAAAACATCCATCGCCGTTGAGCTGGAACTAGCGTTGCGCACTCGTGGACATGCGCTGGTGCGACTAGATGGCGATGTCCTGCGCAAGGGATTGTGCCATGATCTTGGGTTTACGCCAGAGGATCGTGCCGAGAATATACGTCGCGCTGCCGAGGTTTGTGGTTTGCTGCTGGATGCAGGACAGATCGTATTGGCGGCGTTTATTTCGCCATTTGCGGCAGAAAGGTCACAGGCGCGCGCCTTGATTGAACAACATGGCCGCTTTATTGAAGTCTTTGTGGATACGCCAATGGCAGTCGCTGAACAGCGTGACGTCAAAGGGCTCTATCGCCGCGCCCGCCAGGGTCAGATCCCGCACTTCACGGGCATCGGCTCCCCCTATGAGCCGCCAGCCTCACCTGATTTGCACATACGCACCGTTGGCGAAACTCCAGCGCAAAGCGCCGCGCGTGTGCTGGCCTTTTTGCTGGGTCAGGTTGGGGCGAGTCAGGTTAGGGACGGAGAGATTAATAAATGATCTCTCCGTCCCCCAAACTGTCCGTCCCCAACCTGATCAAAAAATGATCTCTCCGTCCCCAACCCGAGGAAAAAATGAAAATATTGGTAACAGGTACCGCCGGGTTTATTGGCTTCCATGTGGCTCAGGCGTTGTTGGCGCGTGGGGATGAGGTGGTGGGGCTGGACAGCATCAATGATTATTATGATCAACGTGTGAAGTACGGCCGGCTGCAGGCGGCGGGAATCGCGCAGGCTGAGATTAACGAAGGGCTGCTGCGCTCAACAACACAGCCGGGTTATCGTTTTATCAAGCTACGGCTGGAGGATAGGGCCGCGCTGGAACAGTTGTTTGCAGCGGAGAAATTTGACGCCGTGTGCAATCTTGCCGCACAGGCGGGTGTGCGTTACTCGCTGCAGAATCCGCAGGCCTACATTGATGCCAATATTGTCGGGTTCCTGAATATTCTGGAGTGTTGCCGCCACCATGGGGTCATGAATCTTTCTTATGCCTCCAGCTCGTCAGTTTACGGTCTTAACGAAACCTTGCCTTTCTCTACAACACACAACGTTGACCACCCCATAAGCCTTTACGCCGCCAGCAAAAAGTCCAATGAACTGATGGCCCATACGTATTCACATCTGTTTGGCATCCGTACCACCGGTTTACGATTTTTTACCGTGTATGGCCCTTGGGGACGGCCAGATATGGCGCTGTTTCTGTTTACCAAAGCTGCCTTGGCAGGCGAGCCGATTAACGTGTTCAACAATGGCGACATGAAGCGCGATTTCACCTATATCGATGACATCGTCGAAGGTGTGGTGCGGGTGATTGATAATCCGGCGTCGCCTGACCCACGTTGGACTGGCATGAATCCCGATCCAGGCAGTTCATCGGCGCCTTATAAAATTTACAACATCGGCAATAACAGTCCGGTGCGCCTGATGGATTTTATTGATGCCATTGAAAAGGCACTTGGCAAACCCATCACTAAACAGATGATGCCGATTCAGCCCGGTGACGTGCCGGCAACCTTTG
>CALQJO020000086.1 GCA_943330915.2 Rhodoferax sp. OV413
ATCAGGATTAGATCAGCGAGCGTTACGCAGACGTTCGATACGCTCAGCCAAAGGCGGATGTGACATAAACAGTTTCGACGCACTATTGTTGATGCCAAACGCCACCAACTCATCAGGCATATGCGTCGGCTGTCCGTTCTTGAGACGCTCCAGCGCTGCAATCATATTTTGCCGACCTGCTAACGCTGCACCACCTGCATCTGCCCGGTATTCACGTTGACGGCTGAACCACATAACGATCATAGACGCCAGAATACCAAGTACCAACTGGGCAATGATCGAGGTGATAAAAAACGCCGGGCCATGTCCGCTTTCAGTCTTGAACACAGCGCGGTCAACCACGTGCCCAATGATGCGCGACAGGAAGATAACAAAAGTGTTAACCACCCCCTGAATCAGAGTCAGGGTCACCATATCACCGTTGGCAACGTGACTGACCTCATGAGCCAGCACAGCCTCTGCCTCCTGCTTTGTCATGGTATTCAGCAAACCGGTGCTGACCGCAACCAGAGAGCTGTTGCGTGTCGCGCCGGTAGCAAACGCATTGACTTCCGGTGACTCAAAAATCGCCACTTCCGGCATACCAATGCCCGCCGCTTTAGCCTGCGCAGCAACTGTGGTTAGCAGCCACTGTTCGGTGGCATTACGAGGTTGGGTGATCACCTTTGCACCGGTAGAACGTTTGGCCATCCATTTAGACATGGCCAGAGACATAAAAGCGCCGCCAAAACCGATCACGGCTGAAAACACCAAAAGTGAGTTGTAATTTAATCCGCTGCCACTTTCATCAAGTATCCGATCCACACCCAGGAGGCGTAGCACCAGACTCAAGACCAGTAGAATGGCTATGTTGGTTAGCAAAAACAGGGCTATTCTTTTCATGCTTGCATTACCTCAATCAACAACAGAATCAATCACTTTTTCATAAAGCGGAACCACTTTCGGCATACCACTGAACAATTCATGGAAATGCTTCTGCACCCGCGCCATATTTATCACAGAAATGCCACTTGCAAACCCGAACCACACATAAAGACCGTTTAAATCGCGAAACATCGCGGGAATATAATGGGGCTTGGCAATAGTACCTTCAAGGTAATGCTGATACAAAATTGGTATGTCATCCAGGGTTACTTTGCCAACAAACAACATGGGTAGAATTTCTGGCACACCCGAGTGGATTGCGCTGCGCATAAAATTGACGTTTTCGACAAAACCGCGCAGATACGACAGATCTTTGGTAAAGACTGACCCGCCAGTCAGAGTTCCGCCGCGAAAAACCCGCTGCGTTATTTTCCACGCTTCTTCAGTCCTCATGCCCCGGCCTATAAAAAACCGGTAGACCTCCAGAAAGTCAGCGCCCTGCTCCGCCATATCAACTGCTACCACACGATCACTGACTTTAAGCGCTCGGTGTGGATACGAACTGAAGGTCAGCGTCTCCATCAGCACCGCCAGGCCTTCCTGACAGGCTGTCACCCGCGGGGAACCAACACTTAACCAGCTCGCCCATGGCTGTTTGCGGCCGTTAAGCGTTGTGCCTACATGAACCCAGCCCTCGTGCACCTCAAGGACCTGAAGATCAATATCGGTGAACTCCACATCACGGTTGATCTTGATGTAGTCACCACCCGCCGCTGCATCCGAGACAATACCGTCACTGAGAATCACACGGATATCGCCTGGCTGAAAATAGTTACCCAAGCGGGCCTGCAGAAGTTCAACGGCTTTGGCCGCAGGAATATGTCGCTCATAAGGGCGACCCAGGTGATCAGCGGCAGGTAAGGAAAAAATCTCGCACAGGTTTTCACCAAGCTGTCGCAAAGACTTGCGATCGCCGCGCAGCCTATCACTGGCAGATCCATACAGCGCAGCGCTGTGCACACCAAACGACGGGGTACCACGGGAAATCAGCAACTCAATCACCAACAGGTACTGATCAATGGTACTGCACAGAATACTGCCCAGCCCGTCCGCACGCCCCAATGAGCGCCGCACCTGTTTCCTGAGATCCTTAAAGCGGTCTCTGAGCACCGCAGGCTCAAATCCAAGACCGATACCTTCGTAATATGCCTTGTCGATCTGCGGCAACTCGGTACCAGCAGCAGCCAAAAATCGCGTCTTCACCAATGCTGGCCACTTGATGGCATCCAAAATACGGATAGGTCGTTGCAACTCAATCAGTCGATCGGACAGGGTTTTGACACATTGCTGATACTCAGCCAGATTCATGGACACACAACCACAGACTTGATTTGGGTGAATTCAGGCAAGCCAAGTTGACTCAGTTGGCGCCCGAAACCGGACGCCTTTATACCACCAAATCGCAAACGTGGGTCGGACTTTAAATAGTCATTCACCACACAGTTCCTGGCCTGCAACGCAAGGCTGCGCGCAATAACCAGAGCGCAATCCGATACATTGGACGTGTGTTTAAGATGTCAGCTATGAACTTAACGTCACCGGAGTATGACTGATGGCCCTGGCAGCCCGGCGTTACTGGCTTCGTCAGTCAGCAGGGGTTAAGCTGTTCCGATGGTTAATAGCCTCAGCGCCGCTATCGGCAAGACTGCCTTTTTACAAGCAACCAGCAGCACCGGCATCAGAGAAAAAGCTTGAAACTCAAGGTTTTATATACCGCAGTCAGCCTTACTTTAGCCGTGGTTTTTTTGCCACAGCCAACACTCGCGCAAAATACGACGCCTCAGATTCAGATCAGCGTGGCGGACCCGGTGCTCGAACAGAACATCAGGGCACACATCGGCGTGCCGGCTGAACGCTGCAACGCCCGCCAGAACCGACTTAACCGACTGCTGCCGGGCATTCGCCGGGATATTGATCGCGCTGCCCAGGCGCTGGGTTACTACCAGTTCAGTCAGGAGGTGACGATCACCGAAGCGGCTCTTTCCGACGTTACAATTGACGAACCCCGCTGCTGGCAACTTAACATCACGTTGACCACTGCCGATCCGGTGCGTATCGGAGACATCAACATCCGTCTCACCGACAGCAGCAACGATGCCCTGTTTGCGCCGGTACTGGCAGCCTCTGCGCTGCAGCGCGGTGAAACACTGAATCACGGCCAATACGAACGTCTCAAAGCCATGATCAGCAGCCACGCGATTGAGAATGGCTTTTTTGCCGGGCGCTTTGTGCGTTCCGAATTGGCGGTCGACTTGCAGAGTCAGCTGGCCCATATCGATCTGGTGTTTGATCCGGGTGAGCGCTTCCGCTTTGGTCACATTGATATCAGCCCTCTGGAAGATTTGTCGGACGGTTTTCTGTCTCGTTTTCTGACCTTCAAAAGCGGGGACGCTTATGCCTCTGAAGACCTGATCAGACTGCGGCAGAACTACAACAACAGTCAGTACTTTGATCAGATTGCAGCGACACCTCAATTGTCGCAGGTCGATAACCAGCAGGTGCCTGTCAGCATCGAGCTGGTTCCAAGGGCACGGCGCGCCTATTCTGCCGGAGCAGGCGTGAGCACGGACGATGGCCCCCGGTTCCGGCTGAACTATGAGGATAGATACATCAACCGGCGAGGTCATCGGCTCAACGGCGACTTGTCGGTGTCTACTTTGCTGCAGGAACCCAGTCTCAGCTACATCATTCCCCTGACCGATCCGGTCAATGACAGCCTGCGGATTGCTACCGGGTTTCAGCGACAGGAAACCGAAAGCTACATCAGTGGCACCCTGCGCGCAGGCGTGACCTGGCGCTCATTGGCATGGGATAACTGGGTGCAAAATATTTTTGTGAATTACCAAAGTGAAAAGGCTGAACTCACTAACGTGATCGCAGAAAGCAGAGACATACAAAACCGGACAAACTCAACCATCTCCGGTATCAACGTGGCACAGACCCGCGCGGACGACCCGATCTACCCGACCAAGGGCTGGCGATTATTTGCTCAAGCCAGCGGTTCACACGAGAGCTTGTTGTCAGACATCAGCTTTGGCCAGCTCTATGCCAGCGGCAAGCTGATCCGCAGCGCCGGGCCAGGTCGCCTTTTGCTGCGTGCGGAAATTGCAACCACTGTTGCTGACGAGTTAACAGAACTTCCGCTGTCCGTGCGATTTTTTACCGGCGGAGATCAGAGTGTCAGAGGTTTTCAGTACCGCGAACTTGGTGACACCAATGACTTGGGTGACGTTATCGGCGGTAAACACCTGTTGGTTGGCAGCATCGAGTACGACTACCGGATTGTCGGCGCCTGGTCGGTGGCCGCATTTATCGACACCGGCAACTCGTTCCGGGATTTTGGCAACATGGCATTACGCGAAAGTGCCGGTCTGGGGGTGCGCTGGTTATCTCCGATCGGACCGATCCGCTTTGACATCGCCAAAGGCCTTGATAGTGGTAATGTCCGTTTTCATATCACCATGGGGCCGGACTTGTGACAGACACTGGCCACCACAATCAGCCTCAACAGCTGTCCGCCGGGCATCAACATAGCCTGACAGGTCGTCTGCTGCGGATTCTATGGCGCACCCTGGCATGGGTGTTTCTGACGCTGTTTGTTGCACTGGGGGCTCTTAGCGCAGTGCTGGCCACTCATCAGGGCAGTCACTGGCTACTGACCCAACTGAGCACACTGCTCAATCAGGGCAGCCAGCGCTTTGAGTACCAAAATGCCGAGGGCACGTTCCTGCGCGGTATCAGCCTGAACGGCGTTCGTTGGCAGCAAGGCGATAACACTGTAACCATTGCGCAGCTGCACAGCCGCTGGAACCCGATGACACTGTTGGAAGGTGAGTTCATTCTCGAGTCGCTGCGCATCGCCGGTCTGCAAATTGACCGGAGTGCACCAGCCGCGCCGGCGCAGACCGCTGCCCCGCTGATTCTGGACAATGTGCTCAATGCCATCTTACCGCTGCCCGTTGATATACGCCTGAACCATGCAAGGATTGACGGCGCCGTGCTGCGCGTTGGCGGACAAGAGTTCTCGCTGTTGTCTGTCGCTGTGGACGGCAGTCTGCAGGGAAAGACACTGCTGATCCATGAATTGCTGGTGGACTCTGGAGAGGTGTCGTTGGGCGCCAGCATGGAGCTGATATTGGAAAACCCGTATCCCATCACAGCCGATATTCACTGGCAAACTGCACAGCCGCTGCTGGAAGGCACCGTTGCCCCCTCGGGGCAGCTGGCTGTGACGGGCGATCTTGATCAGTTGAGCATCAACCATCAGCTCAGTGGTAGCGCCAACATTCACAGCACAGGGTCCGTCACGCTGAATCTTGCGCAGATGCTCAATGCGCGTGCGGATAACCTTACAACGGCTGTCGACCTGCAACATTCATTGGAGGCAACAGCTATTCCCGGCCTTGAGCAGATTGTCATCAACTCGCTGACACTGGTGACACAGGGGTCGCTGGACTCTCTCGTACTATCTGCCAATGCCGATATCAGTGCCTCATCGTCATCAGGCATAACCGTGTCGACACAGCTTGATGCACGGGCACGTTTAAGTGGCAACCGTGTGGTGATTGATGAGTTGTTGATGAGCACTGACAGCGGTGCGCTGGCAGTCAGCGGTGAGCTGCAATGGACGCAGCGTATCGGCGCTCAGGGGCTGACAGCGGCGCTGAATTATCAGCTTGATGACAGCGCACCGGATCGTTACCTGGAAAATCTGCCGGACAACATGAGCATCCGCCAGCTCAGCAGCCGCGGAGAACTGCGCCTGCATCAGGCACCAGAACCCGGGTCACTCTGGCAGATTGCGTTTGCGACACCCCAGACCACGGCGTTGCTTAACGGTTATGAGCTCAGCGGCAACGGCGGATTCAACGTTGACGGGCAACGCTGGCAGATTAACGACTTCAATTTGCAGAATGGCAATAACCGAATTGAAATCAGTGCATTACTGGACAATTTGAATGGAGATTTGCAAGCCTCGCTACTGATAAACGCGCCCGAACTCGGGACATTTTATCCAGACCTTAAGGGGCAGATTAGCGGTGAAGCTCAAGTCAGCGGCACCGTGCAGAACCCGGTGATTGATATTGATATAACAGCCAACGCAATTGAGCTCGGGCAGATGGAGGCGCCGCAGGTGACAATAACCGGCCAGAACCGCGCCGGTATGAATGAACTGGAAATCCGCGGCAGTCATCTGCGTTTTGTGCTGGGCGATCAGACTGAAACCATTGAGCAGTTCATGTTGCGCCTGCGTGGCCAACCTGATGCCCACAATATGTTGCTACTGCTGGACAGCTCGCTGGCCCGCGCGCGCATCAATGCCGATGGCTCACTGCTGGATGGCGGCTGGCAAGGACGTTTGCTCAGCAGTGAAATTGACTCGCCTCTGGGCAATTGGCAACAAACCGCCCCCGCTAACGCGCAGTTGCTGGACGGCGAGTTGTCGATTGGCAACCTCTGCTGGCTGATGAACACCACACGCCTGTGCGCACAGGCCAGCGTTTCCGGTTCCGATCAACTGACCGCCTCGGGCTCGTTGACTGACTTCCCGTTGTCCGCCTTTAACTTGCCAGAAACGCAACAAACCTTGTCTCAGGAGTCCGGCATTGTGTTTTTGACGGCTGATCCGACACTGACGCCGCTGCGATTGCCGATCAGTCTGCCGGCCGGTATGTCGGTTGATGGAACAGCGTCTGTGCAGATCAGTGCCGAAGGGCCGATAAACCTCTGGCGCGAGATGTCTGTCAATCTCAGTGCCACCAGCCATGGCGACCTGTACATCAGAACCGACATCGACTCACCAGCTGACGAGACTGATGACCTGGCAACGCCAGCGACGGTATCGGTTAATCATTTTGTGTGGCCCGCGCTGCAATTTGAGGCAACTCAGCAGAACGGCAACTGGCAGACCCGCAGCCAGTTGTCTTTTTTCCAGCAGGATACGGACAGTCCGTTAACTCCCATGCGCGGATCCGCCACCGCCAATGCCACGATGGATATCGATCAGAATCTGTCGGGACAAGTGCAGTTACAGTTTGAAGATCTGGGCTGGCTGGAGGGCTTGGTGCCACAAATCAGTGATGTGCGTGGCAGCCTCAATGGCCAGCTCGATCTGGGCGGCACTCTGGACTCACCGCATATCCGCGCGGATCTTGCGCTTGATGATGCAGGCCTCGCTGTTCAGGCGCTGGGCATTGATCTGCGCGTGCGGCAGACCACACTGATCAGCGAAGGACCGGACCGACTGGTCATCAACGGCATTGTTGAGTCCGGAGAAGGCAGTCTGAATTTCTCCAGTCAGATAGATCGTTTGTTCAGCGATACACGGGCTTTGGAACTGCAGGTGGCAGGCTCCGGTTTTACGCTGGCCAACCTGCCCGATTTGCAGCTCACCGTCAGTCCTGACATCCGCGTCACGGGCACTTCGCAGGCCATCCATGTCAGCGGCCAACTGCTGGTTCCCTTGCTGAATGCGCAGATCAACACCCTGCCGGAAACTGCCGTGGATGTTTCCAGCGACGCAGTCATCATTCAAAGCGAACCCGGCGCACCGCTGCCTAACGCGGCACTTGCTCAAACGACCGTGATTGGTCAACAGGCCGCGCTGGGTGGGATGCCGATGTCCGGCGAGATGCGCCTGGTGCTGGGTGACAACGTACGTATTGCCGGTTTTGGACTCAACGCCCAAGTGCAGGGACAACTGGATATCAGCCAGCTGCCGGACGCCGCACCGCTAACCTATGGCGAACTCGAGGTGGTGCAAGGCAGTTTTGTCACCTACGGTCGCACGCTCGATATCGAACAAGGCAAGCTGCTGTTTATGGGCAGCTTTGACAATCCGGCCATCGACATCAGGGCGGTACGAGAGGTTGAAAACATGCGGGTCGGAGTACAGATGAACGGCACCATCCGTCATATCAACAGCCGTTTGTTCTCGGTGCCAACACTGGCGGATGGCGACATTCTGTCGGTGATGATTACCGGCATGCCTATCGCCGAAATCGGCACTCAGCAGGACGGCAATGCCTTGATCGGGGCGATGACCTCGCTGGGCATCAGCCAGAGCCAGGGCATTACCAATCAGATACAGAAGCAACTGGGGCTTGACGCTTTCAGCATCAACAGCAGCGGCGATGTGAATGACAGCAGCCTGATGCTGGGCAAGTACATCACCTCACGAATTTTTATCCGTTATGCCGTGGGATTGTTTGAAACTGAAAACAGCCTGGCGATTGACTACACGGTTAACGACAGAGTGAAACTGGAAGCCACCTCAGGGCAGACGCAGAGCATTGATCTGACCTATACCGTTGAACAGTGATCATTTGCCAAAATTCAGATCGCTAGCGGATGTCAGCGGCTCGTTGACCGCAACCACATCCACTTCAACGGTCAGTTCATGATCGCCGCCCCCTGTCATGACACCTTTAAGCGGGGTCACATCGGCGTAGTCCCTGCCCCACCCCAGCACGATGTAGCGCTCGTCCGGCAAACACCCGTTGGTTGGATCCAGCTCCAGCCATCCCCAGCCCGGAATAAAGGCGGCAACCCAGGCGTGTGTCGCATCAGCGCCCAGTAACTTTTCCTGACCCG
>CALQJO020000087.1 GCA_943330915.2 Rhodoferax sp. OV413
ATCAGTGATGCCAGCGGTGTTGGTGTGATTAATGATGATGGCACCGGCACCGGCGGCAGCGATAACGATATCCCAACGCTGTCGGTGAGCAGCCCAACGGTGGCCGAAGGCGCTGCTGCGGTGTTTACAGTCAGTCTTAGCAAAGTCTCCACCAGCGCGGTGAGCTTTACCCCGAGCGTGATCGCCGGCACTGCGACGCTGGGAATCGACAC
This sequence comes from Rhodoferax sp. OV413, assembly GCA_943330915.2. Classification (GTDB taxonomy): domain Bacteria; phylum Pseudomonadota; class Gammaproteobacteria; order Pseudomonadales; family Pseudohongiellaceae; genus Pseudohongiella. Next base: position 213 of record CALQJO020000087.1, read on the forward strand.
GGCGGCGGCGAACACCTTGGAAGTGTCCAGCGATGCTGGCAACACCTGGAGCACGGTCACCGGAGCGGTGACCATTGCGGCCGGTCAGAGCTCGGTGCAACTGCGCCTTGCCACGTCCAGTGATACCCTGCAAGAGGGCAGCGAGAGCTTCAGTGTCTCGACCGGCACTCTTACCGGCACAGTGACCAACACAGGCGCGGCCAGCGGTACGGCAACCGTTACGGATAACAACGTAGCCTCTGTGCGCAGCGTCAGTTCGCAGAGCGTGACCGAAGGGACTTCTGCTGTATTCACAGTCGCAGTGGGCAATAGCTCCACTTTACAGAGCTACAGCCTCACGTTGGCTGGCGTCAGCGCCACACTGGGTAATGATTTCACTGATAAGATGGAGCTCACCAACGGCGTTACTTATGACGCCAATACTGGCACTGTCAAAGTCCCTGCAGGCGTGACCAGTTTCAGCGTTTCTGTCCCAACCTTGGACGATGCTATTGCTGAAGCCAGTGAAATCTTTAGCCTGACCGTTGGCGGGCAGCAAGGTACCGCTACCATTTCAGACAACGACAAAGCTGGTGTTAATGTCAGCGAAACCGCGTTGATCAGCGCCGAATCAGGCTCCAGTGCCGGTTTCTCCGTGGTTCTGGATTCACAGCCTACCGCTGATGTTACTGTCAGCCTCAGTGGTCTGGATGGTACTGAGGGGCTACTGAGTGCCAACTCTGTTGTCTTTACACCCTCAAACTGGAAAATTCCACAATCGATCACCGTCACCGGTGTAGACGATTTCCTGGTGGATGGTGACATCGGTTACACACTGCAGCTGACCGCCAGCTCTGCTGACAGCAGTTATGCGGGCAGAGGCGCGAGTGTTGCGATCACTAATCAAGATAATGACAAAGCCGGTTTCACGCTGGTCGGTAGTAATCTGATAACTCGTGAGTCTGGCACGACATCCAATTTCACGGTGAAACTCGACGCCCAGCCAACCGGAAATGTGACCATCAATTTGACTGGTAATGATGCTACCGAGGGTTCATGGAATACCCAACCGCTGGTGTTTACAGCGGATAACTGGAACAGCGCGCAAACGGTGGTGGTGACAGGGCGCGATGACAGCCAGCTTGATGGGGATATCAAATATGTACTTACGCTGACAAGCATCTCCAGTGATGCCAACTTCAACGGCCGAACGGCAACGGTGGATATCACAAACCTTGATGATGACAAGAGCGGTATCACGCTAAGTGATACCGCATTGATCACCAGCGAAAGAGGTGCCAGTGACAGCTTCACTGTGCAATTACAGTCTCAGCCAACCTCAACAGTGACATTCACAATTTCAGGATTGGATACCTCGGAAGGAAGTTTGAGCACCAGCACGCTCACGTTCACGCCAGAGAACTGGAACACTGCACAGGCAGTGACTGTCACCGGTGTTAACGATGTGCTGAACGACGGTGATATCGCTTACTCGCTGACCTTGAAAGCCTCGTCAGCCGATGCTGTTTATCAGGACCTGACAACAACACTGTCCGTCACCAACCAGCATAACGATGCACCCGCGGTGTCAGTCATCAGTCCTGTGGTTAATGAATCATCACCCTTCGCCGTGTTTACTGTGACGGGGCGCAGCGGGCAACTTGTTACCCTGACCCTGGATGGAGGCACTGCCACCGCCGGTGCGGACTTCGGCCCCGGGATGGAAATTTCCACTGGCAGTGGCTGGGTTTCGTATTCGCCTGGCGCACAGGTAGCATTGGATAGTAATGGCCGACTGCTGGTTCGCACGGTCATCAGACAGGACAACGTTTTTGAAGGTTCGGAAAACTTCGTACTCACGGCTATCAATCTAAATGGTGTTGGGAGTACCGGCTCGGCCACCCTCAGAGACGATGGTGTGGGCGACGTATTCCGGGATGACCTTGGCGGTACCATTGATCCTTCAGCTGTCAAGGATGATGATCGGGCCCTGAGAGTCACCAGTCCGATTGTGAACGAAGCCTCGCCTTTTGCTGTATTCAGAATCGGTGGTGAGCCTAACCAGGTTGTCACTGTTGTTGCCGTCGAGGGCAGCGCCACGGCGACGGACTTTGGTCCGGGGCTTCAAGTCTATAACGGCTCCAGTTGGGTAGCCTATACCCCTGGCTCCCCGGTATCGTTGAACGCTTCCGGTGTGCTTTTGGTCAGAACCGCAATCATTAATGATCAGCTGTTCGAGGGTGGCGAATCGTTTACGGTCAGGGTCACCAACACAGGTGGCATCAGCAGTACAGGTATCGGCACGATCAAGGATGATGGTACCGGGGTCAAGTTTAATGGCGATATTGGTGCGGACGGCATAGCTGTTACTTCCACACTTAGCCTAGATGTGGATCTGCAGCCACCGGTTATCAGGAACGTGCTGGAACAATCGCCTCCCGACCCGACACCCGATGACCTGTTGACAGTGATTGGTAAAGACCAGGTTGTTACGGTAACGGCCGAACCGGCTGCCACCGCCATCAAGTTGTACAATTTCTTGACCAAAGAGCCGGTCAACACGCCGTTTGTGACGACCGAAGGCCCCGCGGGCACCTATACACTGAATTTCACCGGGCAGACATTACCCGTTGGTCAGTACGCGTTTACCGTCACCAAGTTCGGAATTGAGAGCAAGCTCTCTGGCAGTTTCACCGTTGACAGTACTCCCGGACTTTATGACGTCACCAGCGCCCGCCGTGTTGTCTCCGTTGAAGTCGGTGGCGTAACCGAAGGATTGACCCGTGGTCGCGTCGGTGGCTTGGATCAAGATCGCAAACCAACATTCTGGGATGGTGCAAGTTGGCCAGTACCGGTTAATAACGCTGAATGGATAGGGCCGGATGGTCAATGGCGCGATTCTGACGGGGAAATCATTCGCTTCTCATTCGATACGTTAATGACGTTCGATCGCGCAGCTATCCCGAATGGCGAACAGATTACTAGCACATTGGCCAATGGATCCAAGTTGACCATCAACACGCGAACAGGTGCTTATACGTACGATCCGGCGCCGGCGGCCACGTTGGATGTTTGGACCTTATTTGCCTCCGACGGTGACAAAGGCGCCCGCCTGGCTCTGACATTTAATGCTACAGATACCCTTGACCGTGACGGTATCCCGGCACTTGTCGAGTCCCGGCTGGCGGATCTGGTGATTGCGAGCGAGTCCGGCAACAACACCAATCGGTTGGCCGGTGATTTGAACAACGATGGTATCCGCGACGCTGAACAGAACGCCCTCGCGACGCTGGCATGGGAAACCTTTGATAAATTCAAGGCGGGCCTGGACGGTGTATTGACCGAACTTAACTCCATCATCTCCGTCTCCGTGCGCACACATGAAAGAGCGGTGGATGTGGGTGCGCAGTTAACCGATGTCAGGGTTATCAATCACACTGATGATCATGGCGCGGTTGGTGGGTCACGTCCTGTTGGTTTGTTCTCGCCATGGGATGCGTTCCAGTTTGCCATTGAGCCCTTGCAGAGTGTGGGATTGCTGGACGTCGATCCCAGCCGTCCCGGTACTCAGCAATTGATTTATATCGATATTTCGCGAAGCGGAGTGCGAGAAGGGCAATTTGATGGATATATGAAGTTTATTGGTCAAAGCACGATTGATGCGTATGCGTCTGTCGGTGGCTTGGTGGATCTGAGCGGTAGTGTTATCACTCAGCCTGGCTGGTATGACTATACCCAGAGGGTTGAGGGCGGCGACGGCGCGAAGTTTGTGATCACCAACGGGTTTATTACTCGAATCGACATTATTGTGACGGACAACAGATTCGGTGATAACGATCCGCGAGTGAACCGTGTTTTTGATCCGGGTATGCCAGTAGGACGTCTGCCACCAACACCGCCGGTCACGCCACCGGTGGAAGAGCCTGTTGCTCTGCCTGACGTTGATTTCCGATGGCGCTTTGATGCTACCAGATTGGATTTGCATCGGAATTTCAGCTCATCTGATGATTTGGAAGAGGTGTTGTTGCCGCGCAGGGCGCAGGAGTTTGATTCGGCCTTACAGCCGGTACAAGCGATGATGGCCGTTGATCAATCGGAGTTCACCGAGCCGGTCAAATCATCGTTGGATCCGCTGCAGCAATTGAGTGGGCTGGCAATACATCTGCAAATATTCGATGATCAGCCGTGGCAGCCTATGGTCATACCCGGGCTTGTGCCAGCCTTGGAAGTACTGCGGGGTATGCCCGATCAGTTTGTGGGGCCTGCGCACGGTCAACTGGCGTTTGAAGTACCGAGAGACGCATTTATAAAAGGCAGCGGCGAGTCCAATGTGACGTTAAGCGCTGACATGACCAATGGTGAGCCGTTGCCCGCGTGGATCAGCTTTGATAGCCGCCAGGGAGTGTTCACAATTGATCATTCAGGGCTGCCTGGCACCAGTGTGCATCTGCGTTTAACGGCTACCGATCAGTATGGGTCGGAGAGCAGTACCGTTTTCCGCGTCCATGCCGCAGGCGTTCAGTCGGTGGATACAGCACGCGCCAGTTTCACTGAGCGTCTTACTGCTGCTGCCAGAGATAGTCAGTCGGGTGTGGTGCAAGCGGGTAGTCACATGGCAATAGCTTCGGTTCAAGGGAACTGATTGTATGGCGGAACAACAGTCTTTTGATGCGCGGCCGCTGCTGGCACTTCTGGAATTGGCACGCCGCGCCCGGCAGGCTGAAGAACCGGCGGTGCTGCGTTTTATGGCGGTGAACGACAGCCACGAGTTGGCTGCGTATCGACAGGCGGCGTTGTGGCTGGTGGGCAAGGGCGCCTGTGCTTTGTCTGGAGTCGTCCAGGTCGAGGCTAATGCGCCTTATGTGTTGTGGTTGAATAAGGTCTGTGCATTTCTTTCCCTGACCATTAAAGAACCCCAGATGTTGCTGTCAACCGATCTGCCTTCAGAACTGGAGGAGCAGTGGCGAGAGTGGTTGCCCGGGCATGCTCTCTGGGTTCCTTTGACAAGTGATGATGGGCAAATGCTTGGCGGGCTTCTGCTGGCGCGAGATCTGCCCTGGATAGATCGTGACAAAGCCTTGTTGAGTGAGTGGATGGGCATTTGGACACATGCCTGGCGTGCCATGCATAGCGCGTTATCTACCCAGGGAAACTGGTTTAGTCGTCTGCTCTCCTTTGGTCGGTCACAGAAAATCAACACGCCCGCGAGTAAAAAACTCTGGTGGCAGCGTCGTTCAACGATGGTGTTGGGGCTGCTCTTTGTGGTTTCGCTTATTCCGGTGCGGCTGGCGGTACTCGCGCCGGCTGAACTGGTGCCTTCTGACCCCGCTGTTATCCGTTCGCCATTGGAGGGCGTACTGGGCGCGTTTTACGTACAGCCTAACCAGCAAGTCGAAGAAGGCGATTTATTGTTCGAATTTGATGAGGCCATTATCCGCAGCAGGCTTGAAGTGGCACGTTTTGCACTGGCCACCGCGGAGTCCGAGTACCGGCAGGCAGCGCAGCAGGCCTTGTTTGATGAGCGCTCCAAGACACTGTTGTCATCGCTGACTGGCACCATCGAAGAGCGCAAAGCCGAGGCTCAATACCAGGAAACACAACTGACGCGCACACAGGTGCGAGCCCCCCGCAGTGGTATCGTGTTATTCGATGATCCGACGGAATGGTCGGGACGTCCCGTGCGCATTGGCGAACGCATTATGCGCGTGGCAGCAGCGGCCGATGTGGAAGTTGAAGCCTGGGTGCCGCTTTCCGATGCTATTCCGCTTCCGTCAGGAGCGCCGGTCTCTCTTTATCTCAACGCAAGCCCCCTGGATCCCGTGCGCGGATCATTGCGTTATCTGGCGCATGATGCCGTAGAACGCCCTGATGGTACCTATGCCTATCGCCTGCGGGCTGTCATTGATGGCGAAATGCTGCATCGAGTTGGCCTGAAAGGTACCGCCAGAATCAGCGGTGAAAGTGTCCCGTTGATTTATTGGGTACTGCGCAGGCCGCTCGCCAGCGTGCGTGCAATGCTGGCGATATAAAAATGGCCGCGCTGCCAGCCTTGCGAGAAGAACTTGACCTGCTGAACGGCCCGGTGCTGCCGGATGGTCAGCCAAGCTGGACCCTGCATGATCCAGAGCGTAACCTGTTTTTCCGCATCGACTGGCAGACCTTCGAGATACTGCGGCGATGGTCTATTGCCGATCCTGATGAAATTGCCAGAAACATCAACACATCAACAACCTTGCGCCCGGATGCCGACGATATCGCGCGTGTCGCCAAGTTTCTCACTGAGAATCAGTTGGTAATTCCGGATGGTCCGCAAAGCGCCAAAAAAATGGCTGAGCGCCTCGCAGTGATTCAGGGCACACCCTTTAAATGGTTGCTGCATCACTATCTTTTTTTCCGAGTGCCGCTGTGGCGGCCAGATGCCTGGTTGCAGCGGATGTTGCCCGTCGTAGCGCCGTTGTATACACGCGGATTTTTGTTGTTGACCCTGCTGGCATTGCTTATTGGATTAACCCAGGTTATTCGTCACTCCGAAGTGTTTTTCACCTCGCTGGTGGATACATTTACTTTTAACGGCCTGCTTGCCTACGGCGGTACTTTGATTGTTGTGAAGTTGCTGCATGAACTCGGACACGCATTTACCGCCAAGCGATTGGGCTGCCGGATTCCAGCCATTGGTGTGGCTTTTCTGGTGTTGTTTCCGATGGCTTACACGGATACCAATGAGACGTGGCGCCTTACCAATCGTTGGCAGCGCCTGCAGGTTTCTGTTGCGGGAATTGCTACAGAGTTGACGATCGCGGCCTGGGCGACTCTTGCCTGGGGCTTGTTGCCGGACGGCGAACTTCGTGGTCTGGCTTTTATGCTGGCGACAACGAGTTGGATCGCCACAGTCATCATCAATGCCAGCCCCTTTTTGCGTTTTGATGGCTACTTTATCCTCTCGGATATGCTGGACATGCCCAACTTGCATGCGCGCAGTTTTGCTCTGGCGCGATGGAAATTGCGTGAATGGTTGTTTGCGTTAGGGGAACCTAAACCTGAGCATTTCTCTGCTCGCAAGCAAAGCTGGTTGATTGTGTTTGCCTGGATAACCTGGTTTTATCGCTTGGTTGTATTTTTGGGGATCGCCCTGCTGGTCTATTATTTCTTTGTAAAGATCATTGGCATTTTTCTTTTTGTTGTGGAGATATGGTGGTTCATCTTGCGTCCGATATGGCATGAGTTCAAAGAGTGGCGTGCACGAGTACCGGTTATCCGTGCCAATCCTCACAGTAAACGACGCAGTATGCTGAGCATGCTGCTGTTCGCAGGATTTCTGGCGATGTTTTTTGTACCGTGGCCGGGTCGGGTGGTAGCCAGTGGATTGCTGCGTCCACTCGATGTC
>CALQJO020000088.1 GCA_943330915.2 Rhodoferax sp. OV413
GAGGCGGCCAGAATACTCAGCGCAATGGCCAAGTCGTAACGACCGCCACTTTTGGGAATATCCGCAGGCGCCAGATTGATAGTGATTCGACGCGCCGGAAACTCCAGTCCGGCATTGAGGATGGCGCTGCGCACCCGCTCCCGGCTTTCTTTAACCGCTGTTTCCGGCAGGCCAACCATGTTCAGAGCAGGCAGTCCGTTGGACAAATGGGTTTCGACTGTCACCAAGGGTGCGTCGACGCCTTGATTAGCGCGCGTGTAAACGATGGCAAGTGACATACGTGTCCCCTCCGTGAGAGCTGTCTGCATCACATCCTGTGATGGTTTTAAGGTGTTTTAGTGGCCAATTGCCGAAATAGCAAATCAGCCTGCTTCGCACTATCATCTGCGCTCACCACGAGGCCCCCCTCCAAGGATCCATCTTGTCCGCCAATACACTCAATCCCCGACAAACTGAGGCTGTTCGTTACATCAGCTCACCCCTGCTGGTGCTCGCCGGGGCTGGCAGTGGCAAGACCAGTGTGATCACGCAGAAGATTTCATGGTTGATCAAAGATTGCGGCATCGCGGCGCACAAGATTGTGGCGGTGACCTTCACCAATAAGGCAGCCCGTGAAATGAAAGAGCGGGTCAGTCAGTTGCTTAAACATCAAAAAATACCCAGGGAAAGCGCTCGCGGACTCACCATTTCCACCTTCCATCATCTGGGCCTCACCATTATTCGCCATGAGCTTAAACATATCGGCCTCAAAAGTGGATTCTCGATATTCGACGGCCAGGATGCTCTGGCGTTGATAAAAAGCCTGATGATTAAGGCCGAGAACAGCAATGAAGAACAACTGCGCTGGCTGCAGAATCAAATCTCCACATGGAAGAATGATCTGCTCTTACCCGCGCAGGCGATGGACAAAGCTGACGATGAGCAAGCCGTGTTAGCTGCCCGTGTTTATGAGGAATACCAACGACACCTGCGCGCCTTTAATGCCGTTGATTTTGACGACCTGATTCTGCTGCCTGTTGTGTTGTTTCAGCAGCAACCCGCGGTGCTGGAACGTTGGCAGAACCGCGTGCATTACCTGCTGGTGGACGAGTATCAGGACACCAATACCAGTCAGTATCTGCTGGTCAAACTGCTGGTCGGCGCGCGCAACGGCCTGACCGTGGTGGGTGACGATGATCAGTCAATTTACGCCTGGCGTGGCGCGCGGCCCGAGAACATGCTGCAGCTTCAGCAAGACTATCGGCATCTTAAGGTCATAAAGTTGGAGCAAAATTACCGCTCCAGCAACATTATTTTGCAGGCTGCGAACACGCTGATTGGTAATAATCCGCACCTCTATGACAAAAAATTATGGAGTGAACTGGGCATGGGCGAGCCCATGCGTGTGCTGGCGATGCCGGACCAGGAAGCGGAAGTTGAACGCATCGCCACCGAAATTCTCAGCCTGTGTGTGCAAAAGCGGCTCAAATTTGGTGACTTTGCCATTTTGTATCGCGGCAACCATCAGGCGCGCCTGCTGGAAATCAAACTACAGTCACACCAGATTCCTTACCAGCTCAGTGGTGGCACGTCGTTTTTTTCACGCGCTGAAATCAAAGACATCATGGCCTATCTGCGGTTGCTGATTAACCCCGCTGATGACAATGCGTTTTTGCGTGTCATCAACACACCACGCCGCAAAATCGGGCCGTCCATTCTTGAGGGTCTGGCCAGCTACGCCAGTGAGCGCGGCATCAGTCTGTTGTCTGCCTGCCATGAAATGGGTCTGGAACAGTTTTTGGGGACAAGCCAGCTTGAGAAGCTGCGCCGCTTCAGTCATTGGATAAACAACGTGGCGCAACAGTGTCAGCAGGATAACGCGATCAGCAACATTCGCGGCATGATCAGTGACATGGATTACGACGGCTGGCTGCATCAAACCAGCCCAACACCCAATGCCGCCGAGCGCGCTATGGCCAATGTGCACGTGCTGATTGATTCATTGGCACGCAGCCTCGAGAACATGGAAGACGATACTGACAGCGCCATCAACCCGGTGGAAGCGGCGATTAACAAGCTGATTCTTCGCGATATGCTGGAGCGGCAGGAAGAGGAATCCATCGACAATCAGGTACAGCTGATGACCTTACACGCCGCCAAAGGACTTGAGTTCCCATGGGTGTTTATCATGGGCATGGAAGAAGATCTGCTGCCACATCGCAACAGCATCGATACGGATAACATTGAGGAAGAACGCCGCCTGGCCTATGTTGGCATCACGCGTGCGCGCCGCGGCCTGATCTTTACGCTGGCAAAAAAACGCAAACAATACGGGGAGGTCAGTAGCAGCATACCGAGCCGTTTTCTGGACGAAATTCCGGCAGAATATCTTGAGTGGGAAGGTCGCGGCGACAGCACGCCAGAACAAAAACAGAAAAAGGGAGAAGCGGCACTGGCCAGTTTGCGGGAATTGCTGGGAGGATAAAAATCCCCCCAGCGATTCAATAGCCCGGAAATTATTCCGGAATAGACTCATCCAGAATGTACTGCACCATCGCTTTCAGATCATCATCAGAACAGGTGAAGCACATACCCTTTGGTGGCATAACATTATTGAATCCACTAATGGTGTGCTCAACCAGCACATCAAAACCTTTTTCAAGACGGGCAGACCAGTCTTCAGCATTGCCCATACGCGGAGCACCTGCAGCGCCGCTGTTATGGCAGGCTGCACAGCTTTGTGTATACGTGCGAGCCGGATCAAAGCCTTCAGTCAACTGAGCCAGCGTCAAGGTTTGACCCGCTGAGGCAGAACCTGACGCCAACACGGATGCCAGTACCAGACCTGACAACGCAACACCGGTTTTTACAACGTTCTTCAATTTCACGAGATTACCCCTTTCACTTGGCTTATGTTCACAAACGCTTAATGACTACTTTTACTACTGACATTGTCGGCGGCCGTACATTAACAGCAGATGAATGTCATCCCAACTTTCTAACACTGTTTACTGCGCGTTTATTACTGCGCGGTAACGCCGGACAGGTACTGAACAATTTCACCAATCTGCTCATCGGTACAGGTCGCACACATTCCGCGAGCGGGCATGGCATTGATACCGGTAATTGCGTTATTGGTGAGGGTTGCCAGACCTACCTCAGCAACACGAGCCGTCCAATGTGCGGCATCATCACGACGCGGGGCATTGGCCATGCCGGTGTTGTGGCACATTGCACAATATTGCTCATAGGTCGCTGAAGCACTGAACTCAGCGGATGCTGTCTGAGCCACCGCAGGTGCCGCAGCACTTGCTGAAGATCCCGCTGCAGAGCTACCAGTTACACACGCTTCGCCTGCCAGACAAACGCTACCTACCGGCGTGACACGCTCGGCAATCAGCTGATCACGGGCAGACTGTGCGAGCGCGGCGCCGGCAACGCTCAAACCCACAATCATCAGACTCACTTTAACTACTCGGGACTGCATACCCTTACTGAACATTTTCACGGTTAACTCCTAGGTTTACTTGAGTGCGAGGCATTATATGCGCTGTATGGGATCAGAGGCAAAACATCAATGCGTGCGGAAACTGCCATCTGCAGCCGTATTTGCAGCCTTTGGACCTTCCAGCCAGGGCAATTCAACTGGCAGGTGCCAGTGGGCTTCCCGCGCTTTGGTGATAAACAATTCTATCAACTGATGTACGTTGTCCAGCGATAATGGGATTGCTAAAACCGGCACATGTTGTGCCGCTTTTGTCATGGCATCAGGCATCTGCAAGCCGCGGAACGCCAGAGTCAGACGGTCTGCGCTGACCTGAACCGTCAGTTCGGTCGCCAGGTAGATTCCCTTGCTTGGTTCATCCGGCTTTGCACTCAGCGGTTTGTGTTCGGCCTCGACTTTATCGGCACGCGTTTTGGCCTCCATCGCGCCTTGATGTGACATCTGCAGAACTTCCTGCCAGTACGCGGCCGGTGTTTTATTCAGACCAGACAGTTCGGGCAGGCGCGACAAGATCTGCTGCAGCACCAGGATGGTCATACGTCGGGTCATTAACAACGTGACATCATCGATACCGATGCGTTCAGCGTTTACCAGCAGCCGGTCTTCATAAGCACTGAAGTTGAGGTTGAGCTTTTTGCTGACAGGGTAGTTGATGTCTGCCGGTTTCTCGCTCATAGGGTTATCCTTTGGTTAAATCACAGGGTTTTATGGCGTTTTCATCTTCGATATTGTTCTGAGATTCAGCAACACCGCAACGGACTCAGCCAACAACGCCGGCCACGCCTGCCAAATAATGTCATTGATGATCCACGCAACACTCGAGGCTAGCATCAGTATGCGCATTGCCCGGTTTTCAAGGTAAAAAAGTGCAAGGGTAGTATTGATGACAGCAAAGGCTGGCAAGAGTGACACCAGGCCCTGCCAACTGAAAAATGTCATCAATACAAACACGGTAACAAAAAAGCCGGCAATCACATGTTTGCGCGTAGAGCTTGTCAACAAACCTGAGACCAGCGTGCGTGCTGCGGTACAACTCATGGTCAGCGCCGCAGTCCACGCGCCGAGCAAAAGATACATCAGCCCCCACAACACCGCGCCGGCAGCCGACCAACGGCGGAAAGCCTGTGCATCATAAAGAACATACGAGCGCCACTCGACCGCGATGCCGATGGCGCCAATCAGATAAGCCAGTATCAGCAACAGTGACCACCTCGGTTGTCAGCTTGAAAATCAACGTTGATGACACGCCCGGTGTCAAAACGACGCTGATTTACAGGAAGCTCAGATCAATGGTGCCGCTGTCATGACTGATCAAATCTGCCACCGACGGTTTTTTTACCTGCGCGGATAAAGCATCCGCTGTTGCCATGTCCACCAGCTTTTGCATGTTATGAGTCGATAGCAGCTGGAAATACGCAATGCCAAGCGCACCGGCCTCGTTAAGTTGCTGCAAAGCATCGGCGGATAGCTGCCTGAGCGCGCTCTCATCAATCCTGAAGAAGCCATTGACTGCTTGCTCCCCGCGATCGGTCTTCAGGGTAATCGGCCAAGGCTGAATCAGATTATGCTGCTGCAGAAGATCGCATATCTGCCGTGTCGGCACCCGGTTCTGCAACACCTGCGCTAAAAAGTCAGCAATCTTCTTTACTGATTCGGTCAGCGTGCCATCAGCTTCGTAGAAACCCTGCCCGTCATTATCGGTCAGCAGCTGGCTGTCCTGATCAAAACAAAGCACCTGCTCGCCGTTTTCCGTGCTGGCCACCGAAAAGGGAAATGCCCGGTAACATGCCGGAATATAGCCGTGCTTCCACAAACCATCAGCGCCGACAAAGAGGTTTTTGCCCTGCTGCAGACCCTGAACAGCGGCCAGATTAAACTCATTGCCTTGCGGCACAAATGCAACCGGCATGGTCATCACTGCCTTTGGTATTTCCTGAATAACAAGCGTTGCCAAGGCGTCATTGGCGGCGATTGCATAGCTCTTGGGGGCAGACCAGCGCTTTGACGCAAACAGCGTGGGTGTAACAGCAACTAACTTCATCTTCTACTCCTGACATCATGCCTGACGGAATCTTGTCGCGAGTATAGCACCACCTTCCCGGCGGATAACCGGGCTAGCCGCAGCGCAGGGTTGGCGCAGCATCAGTAAGCCCCTATCTGCCGCGCAGCCTCATTTGCTGCAGAGACCAGCGAATCATTACTCAGATGGGCGTAACGCTGAGTCGTTTTGATCTGGGAATGCCCGAGTATCTTTTGCACCTCATAGATACTGCGGCCGCCGTTTACCAGAAAGCTGGCAAAACTATGCCTGAGATCATGCACACGCAAATCGGGCATATTCGCCTTGAGTCTCGCCGAGTCCCACGCCCTGAAAAAATTGGTAAACGGCTTGCCGGTGACCTCATTCACAAACACATAATCGCTGGTCGCGTGCGGCCGCAGATTCGCTAACATCTCACACAGGGTATCGGACATCGGGATATGCCTGACTTTGCCACTTTTTGAAAGCGGCACCGTCCAGATCTTGCGGCTGAAGTCGAGCTGATCCCACTTGGCTTTTAATAACTCCCCGCGGCGGGCGCCGGTCAACAGCAACATGTACACCATCGACTTTAATGATTTGTTCTTAGAATTATCCAGCGCCGCCATCAATCTCTGGACCTCATCGCCCTCCAGAAACCGCTCGCGCTTGTTATTCTCTTCGTAAAACGGGATTCCTCGCACCGGATTTTCTTTGATGCCGTCGATCTCCCACTTTACCGCCAGGTTATAGATGTACCTGAGCAGGATTATGATGCGGTTAGTACTGGCAGGTTTGTGCGTCTCCCGGTGCTTAAAAACCAAATCGAGAATGTGGCTCTTTTTGATCAGATCCATGTATTGAACTCCCAGCACCGGCAACACGTGCCCCCGCAGCAGACTCAGATCCGTGGCCCATGAGCGTTTATAGTTTTTAACGTAGGGCATGTACCTGGACAGCACAAACTCTTCAAGCGTCGGCACGCTGCGCTGCTCGCGCCTGACCGCAAACGGATCAATACCCATGGCCAATTGGCCCTTATAAAGCAAGATCAGCTTTCGCACCTTGGCAACGGAAAGCTCCCTCGCGTCGCAGATTTTGGGCTGCCTGACGGCGCCACGCTGATCCAGATACCTGAAAAATAAGGTTTTCCTGCCGCTCTTATAAACTTCGAGCACCAGACCACTGACAACGCTGTCGTAGTAAGAAATCTTAGCCATGCCGTCGTCGTCACACACGGCGTCGTTGACAAAACCCTTAGTCAATTTGACAGATGGCATAAGGCATTCTCGATATTCGTGAACATATGTATGTTGACGTTAACAAATGAAATCATTTTATTTTCCCCAAAAAGCAGGTGAGACGCAGGTAAAGCGCCTAAATAATATATTTCATCCAATTGTTTTGAATGCATATTTAGTTTTTTGTAAGTTTTAAAACTTCATTGGTGGCCAAAAATTATTAAGGTATCGCGCAGGTAAAATTCTGTTAGCGTTATAAATATTCTTAAATAATTGTTTTATATAAGTATTTATGCTTTAGGGGCTTTCACGCTTACTGCAAGTGCTGCCGCTGCAACCGCTGCTGCAACCAAGCTGACTGCTGCTCAAAACGCCGTCACTGCTGCTAACACCGCTGACGCTGCCGTCACAACTGCTCAAACAGCTAAAACAGCTGCCGACACTAAAGCTGCTCTGACTGATGCTGCTGCACTGGCTACTGCCTCTTCTAATGCTGCTAAAGCTGCTTCTGATGCAGTTACTGCTAAGTCAACAGCTGATCAGCTCGTGGTATCAACATCAAATGCATACACTCAAGCGCTCGCCGGCACAGACAACGCGGCTGTAACCAATGCGTTCGCCGCCAAGGCAAGAGCTGAAGCTGCTGC
>CALQJO020000089.1 GCA_943330915.2 Rhodoferax sp. OV413
CATTCAGATCAACCAGTTCAGCCGCCGGATCACTGGACTGGGCATACACGGTGCTGGTGGAAGGTGCGTAGCTACTGAACAAAACCACTGCAGTGGCAATAACGGCGGGTTTAAATAGTTTTAGCATTATGAGGGGTTCTCCATAGATTCAGCCGGAGAGTAAACCGTTTGCGATGGACCAAACAAGAGAAACATGGGGACGGAGCTCTGCGACCTCCGTCCCCATAGGCAACCGCCAAGACTCAGGGTATGATCCACCCTCTGCAGAAAGCCTGCGTTGGTCGTCAGTGAACTGGAGTCACCAAAAACATAATTATGCTGATCCGGATGTACCGCAATCTCAAGCGCAATATCACCGAAGACGGACTGATTATCAGCAGTTCCGGGTTTCTGGTGAACAATATGGTGGGCAAGATCGATTTTTCGCGGCCACTGCGTATTCTCGAAATTGGCAGCGGCCGCGGGGCGTTTACCCGAGAGCTGATCAGTCGCATGTCGCCGGACTCACAACTGGACATCTGCGAAATCAAAACGGAATACAACGCCTGGATAGAACAACTGATCAGCGCCAATACAGACAAACACATCCATCTGCATAATTGTTGTGTGACACAACTGCTGGTTGAAGCCGAACGTTATGACGTTATCCTCTCCTCACTGCCCCTGAAGAACTTTGAAGATCCCGACAGCCAACACGCATTTTTGTATCAGGTGATCAACGCCATGCGCCATGGCCTGAAGGACGGCGGCATCTACCTGCAGTATCAGTATTTCAAAAGCAACAAGTCAGACATTGAACAGGTATTTGGCAAAAAAATGGATGATGTGAGTTTTGTGCCGCTTAACATCCTGCCCGCGTTTGTTTACAGCATGTCCAAGTAAACTCAACAACCGGCTATTCCTTGGCCCTGCAAATTGTTCCTGCAACACCCGCATACTCCCATCAGTCTTTGTAGTACACCATCTGGTGCGTGGTCGCCAGTAAGGTGCCATCCGCTGACCATAACTCGGCACTCTGATCAGAATAGCCATTGTGGTAGACCTGTGCGCGCGCGCAGCCCAGCACGTAATCACTGCCTATTTGTGTGAGCATCTGACTGTCGACATGGAAATACGATGTCATGGTCACTGTGCCTATGGGTGTCCAGCGCTGCCGACGAATAAACACACGCGGAAAAAACACATCACATAAGGATGCCAGAGACGGAAAATCCAGTGTGCGTGGCGGCTGATCCCGCACCCACAAGCTGGATTGGGCATTGGGCTGCTCCAATGGCCCGTCGATCATGGCTTGATCCAGTGACACCATGCCGTTGATGTATCGCAGGTCATAACAGTGAGTAAACCGCGGTTGTTTACTCCAGTTCAGGCGCGCCAGTGTGTCAGGTGCAGGCTGGCCGGCCGGGAACACGGCATCAACGGCGGACCAGGTTTCACGTCGCACTGCAAACACGGCCGTACACATAGCGACCAGTTGCCCTTGTTGAAAGGCCTGAATCAACCAATGCTGGGTAGAGCGATTAGTACGCACCGGATTGGCATCAATCTGCATCACTTCGTCATTAATGGGCGCTGCAAAATGCATGGTCTGCGCGACCGGCTCACCGAGTCGCTGCGGATGCAGTAATGCGGCATTTAACAACTGCGCCGCGGTAACGCCTCCAAACGGGCCGACGGCATTGGCATAGGCCGGATGCGGGCTGGCGGTGTAGCGGCCGGGCGCGGTGGGTGTTAAGGCAATGGCCTCATCCAGCGGATGCAGGGGGTTGGCAGACATGGATTGATTTCTCCTGCAGGTTTAACTGTGCGGATGCGACCAGCCTTCGGCCAGCATCTCAAGTATTCGTGTCATCGCTTCGCGGTCATTCAGTTGATAGGCCGATTTGAGAAACTCGTCGGCGTTAAGTCCGCCATGTTCAGAGATCGAGTCGCGCCGGTAACTGAAGCGCACGGCAAACTGCCCGGGCTGCGGCTCTTCGATGGCAATCAGGCATTCGGCATGCATGGGTTGGTGACGACCATCAATAACGGAGTGAATCTGTTCGTACGGCGTCAGCGTGACCCGATCATGCAACTGGGTGTCTGCAAAACGAATAACCCGCACAAAGCGATTGTTGTCCCCAGCTTCTAGCGTGCACTCCAGGCCGGGCGTGAAAAATCCCGGGTATTGCGCACGAAACACCAGCGCCTTCCACAAGTCAGCGCGACTGATGGCCTCGGCATCAACCGGAACAACATGTTCAAAGTGCAGCATGGAACGGGGCAAACGAATCATCCTTCCGGGTCAGCCGGGATTAAACATGTGACATCGCCCGGCAAGTCTAACCGGCCGCAGCAGAAACTGTACACCCACTCTTGCCTTCGTGATTACTTCGTGTAAGTTTTGGATTTTTCCACTGAGAAAGCTCATCGCACTATGTCAATCTGGACACGTCAACCTGATCTTCAGCTCATCACCGAACATGCCAACCATACCGCCGCCAGCACACTGGGCATTGAATACACGGAGGTTGGTGACAATTTTCTGCGCGGGCGCATGCCCGTTGACCATCGCACGGTACAGCCCTACGGCATTTTGCATGGCGGCGCCTCTGTGCTGTTTGCCGAGACGCTGGGCAGTATTGCTGCCAATCATTGCCTGCACCAAGACAATAAAGTGGCTGTGGGACTGGATATCAATGCCAACCACATCCGCCCTGTCTCTAAGGGCTGGGTGATTGGCACGGCGAGCGCACTGCATATTGGCAGCACCACACAAGTCTGGGAAATCCGCATTGAGACCGAGCAGGGGAAAACAGTGTGTATTTCGCGACTAACCATGGCTGTGGTGCCAAAACCCGCCTGAACTATTTCGGCGCTGAGCGTGTGACGCGGCAAACCCTTGGTTGAAAGCATGGCCACCCTCGGTTATTGTTCACGCTGGTCTCGCGAGCAATAACAATACAGGAACTCTTCATGGAAGCCTTCGTCACCGCCATCAACAATGTTATCTGGAGTCCGGCACTGGTCTACCTGTGTCTGGGTGCCGGGCTGTTTTACTCTGTGCAGACCCGTTTTGCCCAGGTACGGCTGGTGCGCGAAATGTGGCGCTTGCTGTTTGCCAAAAACTCCTCTACCGAAGGTATCTCTTCATTTCAGGCGCTGGCGGTCTCGCTGTCTGGTCGGGTTGGCGTTGGTAACATTGCTGGCGTCGCGGCGGCCATTGGCTTTGGCGGGCCTGGCGCAGTGTTCTGGATGTGGGTGGTTGCTTTCCTTGGCGCCAGCACCGCGTATGCTGAGTCAACGCTGGGCCAACTCTACAAAGTTGAAGAGGATGGCCAATATCGCGGCGGACCGGCTTACTATTTTGAACGTTGCCTGGGACAACGCTGGTTAGCCGTGTTGTTTGCGGTGTCGGCCATTGTTGCCTGCGGTATGTTTTTACCCGGTGTCCAGGCCAATGCGGTAGGCAACGCGGTGACGCAGATTTTTGGTGAAGGCAGCATCGTGGCCACGCAGTTTGGTGACGTCGGAACCAACAAGCTGGTGGCGCTGGCGGTGATCCTGATGATTCTGGCGTTTATCATTTTTGGGGGCATAAAACGCATTGCCAGCTTTACTCAGGTGGTGGTGCCGTTTATGGCAATCGGCTACATCATCATGTCGTTGATTGTGGTGTTCCTGAATTTTGATCAAGTGCCTGCGATGCTGGCCTTGATCCTCGGGGATGCATTTACCGCGCAGGCGGGTTTTGGAGCGGCGATTGGCTGGGGTGTACGCCGCGGCATTTATTCCAATGAAGCTGGTCAGGGCACCGGACCTCACGCGGCAGCGGCGGCCGAAGTGGATCACCCGGCACAGCAGGGTCTGGTGCAGGCATTTTCGATTTACGTCGACACCTTGCTAGTGTGCACGGCAACGGCGTTTATGATTCTGATCACGCAGCAGTACAACGTGCAAGGCACTTTGCCGGCTGGCGAATTCCTGGTTCAGAACGTTGCGGCTGACACGGTGATCAGTTCAGCTGCGTTTACACAACTGGCGCTGGAAAGTGTGTTCGGCGGTTTTGGTCCGATCTTTGTGGGTGTCGCTCTGTTCTTCTTTGCGTTTACCACGATTATTGCCTATTACTACATCGCTGAAACCAACATCACCTACCTGAACCGCTACTTCAAAGCGCGCATCCCACTGTCGCTACTCAAGATCGTGCTGATGACGATGGTGGCCTATGGCATGGTGAACAGTGCGGGTTACATCTGGACAATCGGCGACATCGGCGTGGGCCTAATGGCATGGATCAACATTCTGGGCATTCTGGCAATCTTCTTTGTGGCCAAGCCGGCAATACTGTGCCTGCGTGACTACGAAGCGCAAATGAAAGCCGGTGGCCCGATTGGATTTGACCCCAAAAGCCTGGGCATCAAAAACGCCACGTTCTGGGAAAAACGTCTGGAAAAACAGGTCGACTCTGCCATAGCCGTTGCCGAAGTACAGGCCAATACACACACCAAGCACTGACGCCTCAAGGACTTTCCCCGTGCGCACACCGCTGGTTGTTGATCTGGATGGCACGCTGATTCATACGGACATGCTCCATGAATCAGCGCTGAAAGTCCTGCGCGATCATCCGCTGAGTACGCTGATGATTCCCCTGTGGTTAATGCGCGGCAAGGCGGTGTTAAAGGAGCAACTGGCTCTGCGGCTGAGATTTGATGCCAGCATCTTGCCTTACAACGAGCAACTGCTGCCTTGGTTACGCCAGCAAAAATCGGAAGGCCGCAGACTGATCTTGTGCACGGCGTCTGACCAGAAAATTGCAGATGCGGTGGCCAGTCACCTGAATTTATTCGACGAGGTCATGGCCAGTGATGGCCACACCAATCTGTCGGGCACCAATAAAGCCAATGCGCTGTCACAACGCTTTTCTCCAACCGGGTTTGACTACGTGGGTAACTCCCACAAAGATCTGCCGGTTTGGCAACAGGCCACCGGCGCGATTGTTGTGAACGGCGCGCGCGGGCTGGCCGACAAAGCACGCCAGGTCTGTCAGGTCGATCATGAATTTCCGCCGCCCAAAGCCAGCCTGATGACTTGGTTAAAGATGATACGGGTACACCAATGGTTGAAGAATCTGCTGTTGTTTGTGCCCCTGCTGGCCGCGCATCAGTTTGACAATCCTGCACTGCTGCCAGTCATGATCATGGCGTTTTTTGCGTTCAGTTTTTGTGCATCGGCGGTTTACATCACCAACGATTTGCTGGATCTGGAAAGTGATCGCCTGCATCCGCGTAAACGCCGGCGCCCGTTTGCCTCGGGCCTGTTGCCAGCCTGGCAGGGCGTCATCCTGATGCCCGCTTTACTGTTGGCCAGTGTGTTGCTGGCGATGCAGGTTGGCACGCAATTTATGCAGTGGCTGGCGCTTTATCTTGTGCTGACCTGCGCCTACTCATTTGGCTTAAAACGTTTGGTACTGGTGGATTGTTTGGCCTTGGCGATGCTCTATACGCTGCGGATCATTGCCGGTGCCGCGGCGGCAGGCACTGCGGTGACCTTCTGGCTGCTGGCGGAATCGGTGTTCCTGTTTTTGTCTCTGGCCTTTGTAAAGCGTTATGCAGAGTTGCGGATGTCGGTGCAAAGCGGCGCAGTCAAGGCACATGGTCGCGGTTATTACACCAGCGATGCACCCATGATCCAGATGCTGGGTATCATCTCTGGTTATATCGCGGTGCTGGTGCTGACGCTGTATCTGAACACGGAAGTTATCATGGAGCTGTATCGGTATCCGGTGTTTGTATGGGCCGCTATCCCCTTTATGCTGTTCTGGATCAGTTGGATGTGGATGCAGGCCAACCGCGGCAACATGCACGACGACCCGCTAGTTTTTGCAGTCAAAGACAAAGCCAGTTTGTTGGCGGGTCTTGGTTTTGCGCTGGTGCTGGTGATTGGCACCGCCGGGTGGCCATGGTAGCGGTGTCGTCGTGGGGACGCCTGAGCCATGAAGACCATCAGGTTCAGGTGCTGGCCGATCGCGCCACTGCAGCGGCTCAGGTGCGCGGCAACAGCCCCGGCATCTGCTATGGAAACGGCCGCAGCTACGGCGACGTCTGCCTGAATCCGGGCGGGCATCTCTGGCAGACCCGCTCACTGAATCGCTTTATCAGTTTTGATGAGCAGACCGGACGTTTGCGCTGTGAATCCGGTGTTTTGCTGCGCGATATCCAGCGCACATTTATGCCACGCGGATGGATGCTGCCGGTGACGCCGGGCACGCAACTGATCACCGTGGGCGGCGCAATCGCCAATGACATTCATGGCAAAAACCACCATAAGTCAGGCTCCTTTGGCGACCATGTGCGTGCACTGCATTTGCTCAGAACCGATGGCACTGTGCTCGACTGTCACCGCGCGGGCGACGGCGCAGACATGCTCAGGGCCAGCATTGGCGGGATGGGGTTAACCGGCGTGATCCTGGACGCCGAGCTGCAATTGCGCGCAGTCAACAACCCGTGGTTAACCACCGATACCCTGCCCTACCACTCGCTGGACGAATTTTTTGATCTGGCAGAGCAATCCGAACAGGATTGGGAGCACACGGTGTCATGGATTGATTGCCTGTCGGGCAGTCAGGCAAGGGGTATTTTTCTGCGCGCCAATCATGCAGATGCCCCGCCCGCCGGCGCAAAAGAGCCAGGCCGCAAGCAGTTGAATATGCCGTTCACCCCACCGCTGTCGCTGGTCAATGGCTTGAGCCTGCGGCCCTTTAATGAGCTGTATTATCGGCTGCAGGCGCGCAAGGCCGGCGCCGGTTTTGCCCACTTTGAACCGTTTTCGTATCCCTTGGATGCGCTGCACAACTGGAACCGCCTGTACGGGCCGCGCGGTTTTTATCAATTCCAGTGTGTGGTGCCAACTGCGGATGCAAAAACCGCTATTGCTGCCTTGCTGGATAGTATCCGCAAAGCCGGGGCTGGTTCGTTTCTGGCCGTCTTAAAAACCTTTGGTGACCGACCCGCGCCTGGCTTGCTGAGTTTTGCCATGCCCGGTGCAACACTGGCACTGGATTTCCCCAACAACGGTGCAAAAACCCTCGCATTGTTGGGCACACTGGACAGTATTGTGCGCGAGTGCGGTGGACGATTGTACGCGGCCAAAGATGCACGCATGCCGGCAGCGCTGTTTGCCGCCGGTTATCCTGACTTGCCAGACTTTATTAACTTCCGCGATCCGGGTATCAGCTCGGCGATGTCGCGCCGGCTGCTCGGCAGCTGAATAACCGTATCCACCTTCAGAGACTTCAACATGGCAACAGCCCCGGGCATCCCTCAACACATTGTCATCATTGGCGCGACCTCCGGCATCGCCGAACAGTGTGCACGCCTGTGGGCGCAGCAAGGCG
>CALQJO020000090.1 GCA_943330915.2 Rhodoferax sp. OV413
AACACCCTGCTGCGCAACGTAGGCCAGCACCGCGTAAGCGCCTCCGAATGTTACCACTGCCATTTTGGAGAAAAACACGGCAATCTCGGTAAACACATCGGATTGACCTCGCCACAACCAAAGCACTGCCAGGGTCAACAGCCACAACGCAGCGCACACTGACGCTGCCTTCAGTGCATTAGCCGCCTCAGCGGCCGGGATTTGCAGATATCCGGTTTCTGAAGTCACTAAGGGTGATAGCGCTTGTGCGCGCAACGGGTATGCTGCCAGCCAGCCCAGTACGCCAGCACCCAGCACCACCAGGGGAAAGGGCAATTCAGCCAGATACAATCCAAGAAACGCCATCAGGGCTATCAGCGGTTTAAGCCGGTCAACCAGCGTGCGGCGCGCAATACGCAGAAGAGCCTGCACCACAATGGCCAGCACGGCTGCTTTTAATCCAAAAAACAGACCCTGGATCAGCGACAAGTCGCCCAGCAGTACATAAATCCAGGTTAAAACCAGCATGGCAATCGCGCCGGGCAGGATAAACAGACAACCTGCCACCAGACCACCTTTGACACCGTGCAGCAGCCATCCGATATACGTGGCCAGTTGCTGGGCTTCAGGGCCGGGCAGCAACATACAATAATTCAGCGCATGCAGAAATCGGGCTTCATCCAGCCACTTTTTTTCGTCAACTATGACCTTGTGCATCAGCGCGATCTGGCCAGCCGGACCACCAAAACTGAGCAGACCGATGTGCCACCAGACCGCAAGTGCCTCCGAGAACGGGATGTTGTCGGTTGCAGACAACGGGGAATTCAACCGCTGGTCCTGACTTTTTCAACAATCGCCGAGGTCGAGCAGTTATCCAGAAAGTCCAGCACGCGCACCTCACCACCGTAACTGTGCACAAACTCACCGCCCACCACCTGATCAAGGCGATAGTCACCACCTTTGACCAGAACATCCGGGCGAATCAGCTGCAACAAGGTTTCCGGCGTGTCGTCGGCAAAACTTACCACCCAATCCACCGCCGACAACCCGGCAAGCACAGCCATGCGCCGGTCAACCGGGTTGATAGGCCGTCCCGCACCTTTTAGGCGTCTGACCGAGTCGTCATTGTTGATCGCTACCACCAGACGATGTCCCAGCGCACGCGCTTGTGACAGATATCCGACATGACCGGCGTGGATGATGTCAAAGCAGCCATTGGTAAACACAATTTTTTCGCCCTGAGCACGGGCATCCTGCACCGCCAACACCAACTGTTCTGCCGTCATGACTCCGCGACCGTTTTGCTGGTTGATGGCGCGGCGCAGTTCCGGGCCACTGATAGCAGCCGTGCCGAGCTTGGCCACAACCAGACCTGCTGCCAGATTGGCCAGCACGGTGCCACTCTCCAGGGACTCCCCCGCTGCCAGGGCCGCAGCGAGGACAGCAACAACCGTATCACCGGCTCCGGTCACATCAAACACTTCCAGCGCCTGGGCTGGCAGGTGAAACGCCTGCTGGCCGGCCTGCAACAAGGTCATGCCGTGCTCGCCCCGTGTAATCAGCAGCGCCTGCATATCCAGTTGTGTGCGCAGCAACTGACCTTTGCTGATGAGTTCTTGCTCGGACGCACAATGGCCGACTACTGCCTCAAATTCACTCAGATTGGGTGTCATCACGGTGGCGCCATGATAGCGGCTGAAGTCCAGACCCTTGGGATCAACCACCACGGGCAACCTGCGGGCGCGCGCGGCTGAGATCAGCGTCTGCACGTTGCTGAGCGTGCCTTTGCCATAGTCCGACAAAACCAGTACATCCGCCGCATCCAGAGCGGCAAGCACGGGTGCCTGCAAATTATCGACATCCTCGGCACTAAAGGGTTTTTCACTATCCACCCGCAGCAACTGCTGGCGCTGGCTGATGATGCGCAATTTAGTAATGGTGGGCGCCTGTTGTGAGCTGCAGAAATGACACAGCACATTGGCTGCAGCGAGCCGGGTCGCCAGCGTGCGACCTGCTTCGTCATCACCGGTAATGCCCGCAAGCGTGCTTGCCGCGCCAAGCGCTGCAACATTAAGCGCCACGTTGGCAGCCCCACCAGGCCTGTCTTCGTTACCGCTGAAACTGACCACCGGCACAGGCGCTTCTGCAGAGATTCTCTCGGCCTTGCCATACCAGTACTGGTCCAGCATCACATCACCGACAACCAGCACCCGCGCCTTGAAAAACGCGGGAAGTCCGCCCACAGAACGATGTTGGTTTGATGCAGAATTCACCGCTGTCATGCTGATTTCCCTGCTGTCTGCCAGCTCAAAACCCTTCAATGGCGCGATCATAGCACACGCTCACAGCCCGCCTGTCAGTCTGCTACAATGCCAGGCAACCCAAAACCCGGCGCTGTCACCGCGCGAGCAACCGGGATAGAACTGAATATCCGGATTCTGCGTGCAAAAACAACAGCAACACAGCGAGAACCTGAAAAACTTCCTTGGTCCCAAGCACTGGCCGACCTGGATTGTCTATGGCTGTATCTGGTCGATGGCGCAATTGCCCTTGAGCTGGCAGATGGCCATCGGCAAAGGCCTCGGGATAGCCATGTACCATCTGGCGCGCAGCCGACGGCATATCTGCGAGGTGAACATTGCGCTGTGTTTTCCTGAACTCTCCGCTGCGCAGCAGAAAAAACTGGTGCGCGACACCTTTATCTCTAACGGCCGCGGGGTCATGGAAATCGGACTGTCATGGTGCAGAGACCCAGAGGACTTCCGAGCGATTGTCACGGTTAAAGGCCAGCAGCATCTCTACAATGCTCTTGCCCAGGGTCGAGGGGTGTTACTGGTAAGCGCGCACTTTTCCACACTAGAGATTGCCGGCAGTCTGCTGGCACTGCACCACGATTTCAGTGTCACCTACCGCCGTCATAAGAACCCGCTGTTTGAGGCGCTGATGAAACGGGGCCGCCAGCGCCACTTTGAAGAAGTGATTGAGCGCAAAGAAGTACGCAAGGCATTCCGGCAATTACAGCGCGGCAAGGTACTGTGGTACGCCGCTGATCAGGACAACGGCCCCCGGCACTCGGTGTTTGCCAATTTTTTTGGTCGACCGGCCGCCAGTATTACCGCCACCACCACCTTTGCGTCGGTCAACAAGTCAGCGGTTATCTTTCTGGCGCATTACCGCACCCGCGACAATCAGCGTTATGAGTTGATTTTCAGCGAAGCCTTGCCGGACTACCCCACGGGTGATGAGCAACAGGATGTGCTGCGTATCAATGCCCTGATTGAAGCCGCTATCCGGGTCGCGCCCGATCAGTACATCTGGCTGCACCGCCGCTTCAAGACCCGCCCTGACGGCATGCCTGATCCATACCAACGTAAGCCCACCACGACTCCTGATTCAAACGAGGCATCCAAGTGAACAGCAGACACTGGCAAATCGTGGGCGATATCCGCTTTATCAGACTGCTGACCGTACTTGCCAGCCTGTCACTGAGCCTGCTGGCCGTGCTCTTGAATGAATTGCCCAATACCGATGCCTACACCTACGTCAAAGCTGCCGAACTTGCGCTTCAGAACGGTCCCGCGGCGGCATTCGCCCACTATCAGTGGCCACAGTTACCGTTGCTGATGGCTGCTGTGCAGTGGCTGACGGGGCTGTCTTTGTTTGCTGCTGCCAATCTTATCAACGCCCTGTTGTTTGCTTTGCTGAGCGTGAGTTTTGTATCGATAGTCGCCGCGATGACGCCCTCACGCAGAACAATATGGCTGGCGTTCATCTGTGTTCTGCTGTACCCGCATCTGAATGAGTTTCGTGCCTATCTCATCCGCGACATTGGTTACCTGGCATTTTGTCTGCTTGCGGTGTACTACCTGATTGTTTACACCGAGTCATTGCGACTGCGCTTTGGCCTGTATTTTTTGCTGAGCTGTCTGGCAGCCGCCATGTTCCGCCCTGAGGCGCTGTTGTTTTTGTTTATCACCCCGGTCGCTGTGCTGGTGCCAACCCATTCACGAATAAACCTTCGCCAACGGGCCTTCCTGCGCTTGCAAGGCTTATCGGTGTTGACCCTTGCCATCCTCGGCGGCGGTTTTGCAGCACTGGCATTTGATGTCCCCGCGCAACTGTCGACATTCCTCACCATTTACCAGCCATTCGTGAGCAATCTGGCACCTCTGTTCGGGGCGCAGTCTCCGGCTCTTGAGCAGGCGGTGTTTGGCGACTATGCCGCTCAATTTGTTGGTGATTACACCTCAGCATTTCTGTTGTCCGGGCTGATCGCGGTGCTGGTGGCCTGTATTGTCGACAGCCTGGGCCTGGCGGTTGTGCCGGTGATGATCTACGGCGCCCTTCAGCGTACGGTAAAACTGCCACAACCCGCGCTGGCGGTCATTGTCAGCTGGATGGCGGTTGCGCTGCTGATTCTGTTGATGTTTGTTTTTCTGACCCGCTTCGTGACCACCCGCTACACGCTGCTGCTTGGCGTGCTGGTGCTGGTGTTTGTGCCCTTTGTGATTGACCGTGGCCTGAGCCTGGCGGCCAGTGCCTCGCGCAAAGGCTTCGGGCGATGGATGGTTTTACTGCTGGTTTTTGCAGCATTTGACGCACATGTGTCCTTTGGCGCGCCCAAACGGCATCTGGATGCCGCCAGTCAATGGATCAATAGCTCAACGCGCCCGGCAGCGCCGCTGCTGACCAATGAAATTCACATTGCCTACCAAAGTGGCAAAGTGGACAACTACGATGAAGTGAGGCGCGAATTACCCGGCATTAACATCCTGGCAGCGCCGCCAGGCACTATCATTGCTGTGACCCCTAGGCGCAGCTTCCAGGATCAGCTGGACCTTGGCATCAGCAACGGCAGCCTGCGCCTGCTGCGAGAGTTCCCGGCCGAACGCGGTGCCAGCCTGCTGGTGTTTGAAAAAGAGCTTTAGGTTAACTGCGCTCCCAGCCGGTATTGTCTTCCGGCGCTTTGGTGACCAGCAGATCCTGCATAAACAGATACTCCAGGTCCGAACCAAAAAACATATCCAGGGCATCCTCGGGAGAACAGATCATCGCCTCCCCGGGCCGGTTAAGCGACGTGTTCACCACCAGACCATCACCGGTGAGTTTTTCCATGGCCCTGAGCAAAGCGTAGAAACGTGCATTGTGCTCTTTACGCACAATGTGAGCGCGGGTTGTGCCATCCCGATACACAATCCCGGGAAACAGTTTCTGCCACTGTTCTGCCACATCAAACGTCTGAGTCATAAAGTCAGCGGGACAATCCTCGCCCAACAGCTTGACCGCCATGTCAGGCAACATGCTGGGCGCAAAATTGCGCCACTTTTCGCGAAACTTAATGCGTTTGTTGATATCAGTGACGCTGGTGTTTTCGCGGGGGTTGGCAAGAATACTGCGATTGCCGAGCGCTCGCGGACCAAATTCCATACGGCCCTGAAACCAGCCAACCAGATGTCCTGCGGCCAGCAACTCGGCGGCCTTCTCCGCCGGTTTTTCCAGGATTTCAAATCGCGGTTTGTCCCGGTGGTGTTCGCAGGCACGAATACAGCGCTCGGTTGTGTATTTGGGCCCCAGATAGGCATGGCGCAGCGGAGCAACCGGCAGCTTGTTGGTGTTTGCCAGGACGTACGCCGCAGCTCCGATGGCAGTCCCGGCATCACCGGCAGCAGGAGGCACATAGACCTCTTTAACCCACGGCAATTCACGCAGGCGCTGGTTCAGTTTCACATTAAATGCTCCGGTGCCGGCCATAGCCAGTTTGCCGGAGTCTTTTAAAACATCTGACAGATAGTGGGCGGTAAGGCCCGTCGCAATTGTCTCGTACAGCCTCTGAATACCCGCGGCGTAATGAACATAGGGGTCTTGAAACACATCCCCCGCACGCCTGGGCCCGAGTTTTTCCAGCAGTTCCGGCGTGAATGAACGTGATACGTTGCGGTGCTTGTAACGACGGAATCCTACCGCTTTGAGCATGCGGGTATTCACCCTGAAGTCGTTGCCGCGATACTCGGCCAGAAACGAGAGATCGTACTTTTCCGGGTCACCAAAGGTCGCAATACCCATGACCTTGGATTCGCCATCCAGCATGTCATAGCCAAGATAATCACACAGGGAGGCATACATGCCGCTCAGGGAATCCGGCTCATAAAATTCCTTGATCTTGTGAATCCGGCCATTCTCACCATATCCCAGAAAGGTGGTGGCATATTCACCCTTCTGATCGATACACAGAATGGCGGTCTTTTCCTTAAAACCACTCATGTAATAGGCACTGGCCGCATGGGCAAGCTGATGCTGAACCGGGATCAGCTGCACCTTTTCCATGGGAAGACCAAGATCAGACAACATCTGCTTGATCTCAGTGTAGTAGCGGCGGAAACGGCGGTTTCCGTTAAACAGGGCGTCAATTGCGCGATCCGGGGCATACCAATGCCGGCGCGCGTAATGCCAGCGCGCCGCACTGAACAACGACACCGGGGCAAACGCGATGGCAACCTGATCAACCTCGCGAGGCTTGAGTTTTGCTGCTCGCAGGCAGTAGCGGATAGACTCGACAGGCAACATATCGCGTGCATGTTTGCGACGCACCAGGCGCTCTTCCTCCACGGCGAGTGTCAGTTCTCCATCAACAAACAGCGCAGCGGCAGGGTCATAACCCAAAGCACCAGACAACCCCAGCGTGATCAAACTCATCTGCTTAATTCCCTGACTGAACTCACCCGTAGCATCAACATAACATTACAGATCGCGGCTCATTTTTGTTATCACCTGACTGACTTTTCCGGCGGCATCGTGATGACGCCAGTTTGCATAAAAGCGACGCAAATCGCGAGAAAAGTATTTGCGGAAACGCGCACGATCAAACTCGGGTCGGCAAGCATCCAGGTCCACGACCTGCAGAACAAGGCCACCGCAGGGTTGCTGGCAAATCAGAAAATTGGTTGCTTTCATATCACCATGCACGATGCGGTGTTCACGCAATCTTACAAACAGCTTTTCAAACAGATTCATCACCACGCCCCATTGCGCCGAGGGTTCATGTTC
>CALQJO020000091.1 GCA_943330915.2 Rhodoferax sp. OV413
AGGCTGGTCGTTTGACCGCGTGTCGCTGCACATGGAATCGCCCAGAAAAGAGCCGCTGATTGCATATCCGCGCGCCTGGACGCCGGCCACCAATGGTGTGGTGCAAGGCGAAGTGATGCGCATCACGCTGGCAGACGATGACGATCTGGAAGAGCATCGCGGCAAACTCGCTGGCAAAATTCTGATGATGGAAGAGCCGCGCGTGATTGCCGAAGGTGACGCCCCGATGGTGCATCGTCACGATGACGATACACTGGAAAATCTGATCAGCTTCCCGATTCCCTCGGACGCCACACCACCCGAGGCCGGGTCGCGCGCCCGCACTTTTCACTTCCGCGAGAAGCTTAACGCCTACCTGCAGGACGAAGGTGTGGTCGCCACGCTGTACATCAGTTCACGCGACTACGGAATTGTGCGACTTGGCGCTGGCGCTGCACAGGATGCTGACGCACACCCTGGGGTACCCTCTTTGCAGATGGCCGCTGAACACTACAACACATTAACGCGTTTGCTGGACGATGAGCGCCCGGTGGAAGTATCACTGGAAGTGGTTGCGCGCTTTCATGACGATGATCTGAATGCGTACAACACCATCGCGGAAATCCCCGGCCGTGGCCGCCGTGCCGATGATATTGTGCTGGTCGGCGCACATCTTGACTCCTGGCATGCCGGCACTGGCGCAACCGATAACGCCGGCAGTGTTGCCGCCATTATGGAAGCGGTGCGTATTCTGAAAGCCATTGGTGTGCAACCCGAACGCACTATCCGCATTGCGCTGTGGTCAGGTGAAGAGCAAGGGCTGATCGGCAGCCGCGCTTATGTTGACCAGTATATTGCCACGCGCCCGGCATCAACCGATCCGGAGCAGTTAGCAATCCCTGCGCGAGTGCATGATGTGACTTGGCCGCTTCAGTTGTTGCCAGGCCATGAGCGCCATGTCACTTACTTAAATATGGACAATGGCAGTGGCAAGATTCGTGGTGTTTACGCGCAGGAAAACTCGGCAGTACAACCGATTTTCGAAGCCTGGTTAAAGCCGTTTAATGATCTGGGTGCTGACACCGTGACACTGCGCAACACTGGCTCTACTGACCACATTCCGTTTGATGATGTGGGTGTGCCCGGCTTCCAGTTTATTCAGGACCGGCTGGATTATTCCACACGCACTCACCATTCACATCTGGACACCTACGACTACGCCCGTCGTGACGATCTGATGCAGGCGTCAGTCGTGATTGCCTCGTTTTTGTATAACGCTGCCATGCGTGAAGACCCGCTGCCCAGGAAGCCTGTGCCGGTGGAGTGAGAGTCGGGGACGGAGGTCGAAGAGCTCCGTCCCCATCTTGTAACGTAAGGGCCAGCTGGCCAGCCGGAGGTTCCTCGCAACGACGCTGCGCGTCTGATTGTTGCTCGCTCTCCTCCGGCTACCCATCTGGCCCGTCAGCATTCCCCGATCGGGACGGAGCTCTGCGACCTCCGTACCCAACTAGCTCGGGACAAACGTTTATCAGGAGAAAACACCATGAAGAGTTATCTGTCGAGCGCAGCCCTGCTGACACTGCTGGGCACACAAACCGTTCTTGCCGCCGACAATGTGGTGCTGATCACCATTGATGGCGTGCGCTGGCAGGAGGCGTTTTCTGGCATCAGCGCGGAGTTGGCGACACTCGACGAGTACACGAACGTGGCCGAGCAGTTGATGGCTGAGTTCTGGCACGACGATCCTGCGCTTCGTGCTCAAAAGCTGATGCCGTTTTTGCATAACACGGTGATGAAACAAGGCACCGTGGTCGGTGACCACAATAAGAGTTCTTGCGCGGTGCTGACCAATGACTGGAATTTTTCATACCCCGGTTATAACGAAATCCTAAGCGGCGTGATCAATGACGCGATCAACTCCAACGCCTCCGTCCCCAACCCGGAAAAGACTGTGCTGGAGCTGTTGAATACAAATCCTGCGTTTGCGGGGCGCATGGCGGCGTTTGTGTCGTGGAATGTATTCCCGGCGATTTATAACATCGAGCGCAGCGGTATTCCGGTCAATTTTGGCTTAAGTGATCAGCCGGCCAATGCGTTTGAAGAGATGTTAAACACCTTGCACGCCGATGTGTCGCCGCACTGGCCCACCGTGCGTCACGATGCCTTTACTCACCACTACGCGCTGTCGTGGTTAAAGCGCACTGAAAGCCGTCTGGTGCATATTGCCTATGGCGAGCCGGACGACTTTGCGCACGAAGGCGATTACGACGAGTATGTGGTCGCCACTCGCCGTGTAGATGGTTTTATTGAAGACGTCTGGAATACGTTGCAGAGTCTGGACTACTACAAGGACAACACCGCCATTTTTATCACCGTGGATCACGGCCGTGGCGATCAACCGCTGGAGAGCTGGTTGCACCACGCTAGCAAGCGCGCGGTTGAAAACTACATGAGTGGGCTGGCTGCAGATTACCCGCAGGGCATTATCGGATCTGAGAATATCTGGATGGCAGCGATGGGGCCGGGTGTCCCTGTCAACGGGCTGGTGCAAACCGACAGCTGCCTGGGTGCCAATCAAATCGCAGCAACCCTGTTGAAGTGGATGGGTGAAGACTACACGCAATACAATCCAGCGATGGGCAAACCGATGACGGAGTTTCTGCCACGATGATCACAGAGTTGTTGCGCAAGCCGTTTTCCCGGCGTGTATTTACTCGAATGCTGGGCGCGTTGATCGCCGGTGCCGCAGTGCTGCGTGTGCCTGTTGGCGCGCACGCGCAGGCTGTCTCTCAAAAGCAGGCTGTCTCTCAAACGCAGGCTGCATCTCAAACGCAAACTTCCTCTCAACCGCTGGCACAACGCGCTTCACGCCATGGCCCTGTCTCACGCATCGCGTTTGGTTCCTGCGTGGATCAGGACAAACCGCAGCCCATCTGGGACGTTGTTAATTCGGCAAAACCCGATGTATTTGTGTTCCTTGGCGACAACATTTATGGCGACAGCGAAGACCCTGCGGTGCTGCAGTCCAAATATGAACAACTCGGCGCAGTGCCGGGTTTTCAGCAGCTTCGCCAGCAAACTGACGTGGTGGCCATCTGGGATGATCACGACTACGGAGTGAATGATGGTGGTCTTGAGTACCCGTCCAAGGAAGCGTCGCGGCAAGTGATGCTGGATTTTTTTGGTGAACCTGCAGACTCCGAGCGCCGCTCGCGCCCGGATGGCATTTATACCTCGTATGTCTATGGCGAACCCGGCAACACCGTGCAAATCATTCTGCTGGATCTGCGCTGGAATCGCACTGCGCTGCACGAAGTGGCTGATGCGGATAAACGCGCCAGCCGCCTCGCGCAGGACATGGGCCCTTACGACGCCTCGCTGGAACCCGGCGCCACCATGCTCGGCGAAGCACAGTGGCAATGGTTTCAGCAGCAGCTGCACGTGGAAGCCGACCTGCGCATCATCGGCTCCAGCATACAGCTGCTCGCCGACTTCACCGGCTGGGAAACCTGGGCCAACTTTCCGGCCGACCGGCAGCGCTTTTTTAACCTGCTGCACACCTCTCCGATGGTGCCCACCGTGATCATCTCCGGCGACACCCACTGGTCAGAATTCAGCCGCATCGACAACAGCGGACTGCCATTCCCACTGGTGGAAATGACCTCGTCCGGCCTCACGGAAGAATGGCAGGCCATCAGCCCCAACCGTCATCGCATCGGCGAGGCGTTCGCGCGCGCCAATGTTGGCATGATAGACATCGACTGGTCGGTGCAGCCGCCGGCGGTGACCATGCAGATTCGCGATGTGCAGGGAGCGGTGTTGATTGATCGGAGAGTGGAGTTTTAGCGCGGATTCCACTCCGCCAGCTGCTGGTTAGCTTTCAAGCGCGCTCGCTGATGCTGCATGGCATCAAAGACGGTTTCCAGTGAAGATGTATTTTCATCAAGCAGCGGCAGTGCGGATTGCGCCTCGATAAAAAATTTTTCATTCAGCGAGTTGTCGTCAAGATAAGCCTGTTGCCACCAGTCAGTGATCAGTTTCTGTGAGTTGACCAGTAATCCGGCCGAGGGCAATTTATTACCTTTGGTGCTGTTGGCTTTTTCGGTGGCTGGCATCAGGTTCCATAGATCGTTGTTTAGCCAGCGCGACCAGGGAAAACAGTGATCTATTGCGAAACGTTCATTCCGCAGCGCCTTGTCAGTCCAGACACAATGCAGTGATGCGCCTTGATTCTGCAGTGTTTTAAAGCGATTTCGCACAGGCGTTGTGTCACGGTCAGCATCAATCCACTGAAACACATTGTTGTACACGATCAGATTGTATTCTGCCCGCCAGCTCTGCATCAGTTTGACCCATTCGTTGAGAATGGCCGGCTCCAGCCAGCAGGCGTATTGGCTCATGGTCTGCCACAACGCCGCTGGAATTCTGAAGCTACCGAATTGCTGCAAGGTGATTTTATTGATTTGCCAATGGCTGTTCTTAAAATTAAAGGGGCGGGTCTCACACTCAAACACCTGGTTTTTCTTGCCGGGATAGGTGATGTACGTTGCCGGCATGTCGCGGATGTTTGAGCAGGCGTCCTTGATAGCACCAATCAATCGGGTTGCAGTGCCCGCATCAAACGTGTTGCCCACTCGCAAATCGTAGGGAGATAGATCCTGCAAGCTGTAAAAATGCTGCTTTTTCGCCCAGCCATAACCAGTTTGACTCCGATGATCCGCACTGGGTGACTGAATCAGGTTGTGCTTCAGGATCAGCGGTAGATACGTCTTGATCCAATACAGACCCACCAATCCAAACGGAATCTCTACCCAGTCATCTGTGCGTCGGGTCACCATACCCGGAGCGCCTTCTGCGATGCGTATCAGTACGCGCAGCAGACCCAATTTATAAGAAGCAGACTTATTGTCGTTAACAATGATGTGACGCAGCAGCGGTAAACTGCCGGTGCCATCATCGGGCAACTGAAACACCAAAGTATCCCACTCAATCTCCGGCCTGACAGAATCCGGGCCGCGCGATTGATGTTTGTTGATCAAGGCGCGTTCATGGGCAAGTGCGATAACATCCTCGGCACTGACCGGATAAAAACGGTTGTTGTCATCGGGACCTTGACGCAATGAAATCACCAGCAAGCCGCCGGGTGCCAGCAGTTCGCTGACAATACGCATGGCGCGTTGGTGTTGGCTGGCAGGCAGATGCATCCATACCGCGCTCATCAGGATCATGTCAAAACGTTGATCCAGTGCACGCAGCTTTTTTAACTCGGGTAATGAGTCATCCAGCCAGGTGATGCTGCCGGTTTTTAACAGCTTAGTGACGGGAGTCTGAGCGTCGACAGTTTCTGCAGCCAGTTCTCGCAAGTGGCTGGGCTCCACTGCAACCACATCCCAGCCTTGTGCGGCCAGCCAACGTGCATCCCGGCCAGACCCCGCGCCGATATCACACGCCTGGCCCGCTTGTGTGGGTAGCAACGATAGCCAGCGCTCATGAACCCGCGCTGACTGCAGTGATTCATAACGGTGAAACAGTTGGTCGGCGTTGTTGTTGTAATAATTCATGGCCTGAGTGTTCCCCAGCGCGTTTACCTTGTCAACGCGGGGTTGCCGTCAGGCAGGGCGTTCGAGCTTTGTCAGCACATCATTTACTCAGAAAAGATTGCTGACAGTGTTGAAAACAAAGCGGCATGCCGGCTCGCGTCCAGGCTCCCCATGGGTTGGATCAGGCGTGATTTGTCGATGGTACGAATCTGATCAAGCGCGACTTCACCCTCTTTTCCTGCATGATGAATAGCAACGCGTGTAGGCCAATGCCTCAGCTGAGTGGTCATCGGCGCGGCAATCACGGTATTCAGGCGAGCATTCATGGCATCCGGCGACAGCACCAGCACAGGTCGCGTTCCGGCTTGTTCGCTGCCAGCAACAGGATTCAGGTCAACCAGCCAGATACTGAAGCGGGTGACTACCATTGCCAATCCTTGTCGAATTCTGGAGCTGCAGCGGTTTCGAGTAACATCGGTTCAACGTCCGCACCCGCCCATAATTCAGGATTGCCCCAATCAGCGCGCGCATGCCGAATAACGCGTTTTATTTCAATTTCAATAAGATCACCCACGTGTGCATTCATCAGTTTCAGCTCGCTGGTTGGAATGGTCAGACCGATGCTGTTGCCGACCTGCCGCAATTTCACTTGCATAGTCGCTCCTTATGCGTGGCTACGTTGTTATAACAATGTAGTCCGGGCTGATAAACAACACAAGCGCCATTTGTTATAGCAGTTGATTGGCTGCAACGCGCAAAACCTGCAGTGAGTCGGTGACACTGCTTCAGAAACGCCACCGCAGCATCGGATTAGCACAAGCACGGGGAGTGGAGCGCCGTACCTGACCAATCAGGCCGCGCTGATCATTTGAGGGGGCGCCCGAAAAAGCGGGAGCACTGTTCGAATCCGGAGCGGCGCAGCCGCGACGTTGAGTTGCGCACCGCCGGGCGCCCCCACAAATGATGCGGCCGGTCAGGTACGGCGCTCCACTCCCCGTGCGTTTTCCAAACAAAGACCTGTGCAGTACTCCCCGTGCGCACTGCAATCAAAAGCAACGCATCACCCCATCGGATACAAAATATCCCGATGCACCGCATCACACGCCTTCAACACTTCAGCCGACAGCTTCACATCCAGCGCCGCAAACGAATCATCCAGCTGATCCGCCGTCCGCGCCCCGATGATGGTCGACGCCACAAAATCAAAATTCATACTCCAGGCCACCGCCAAGGTCGTCGGCGACAGTCCCGCCTCCCGCGCAATGTCAATGTAACGCGCCGTCGACGCCAAGGTCCCCTTGTTCAGGAACCGATCCGC
>CALQJO020000092.1 GCA_943330915.2 Rhodoferax sp. OV413
CCGCCGGATTGGTTGCAATCCACCCGCCTGTACCTTGGCCAGGCCCTGCTTAACGCAGACCGCCCCGCCGATGCACAAGCGGTTTTTGAACGCGACTTGCTGCTGCTCAACGAAAACGGCTGGGCGCTGCACGGACTTGCCGATGCACTTGAGGCACAAGGCAACACCGCAGAAGCTGCTGCAGTGCGCGAACGCTTCGCCAAAGCCTGGGTTGGCGCGAATGTTGAACTGACGGCTGCGCATTTCTGATTGCGGGTTGAGGACTGCGGATTGGGGACGGAGGCATTGCACGCAATGGCTCCGTCCCCAATCAACCGTCCCCTATCACCCTCTAGTAATACCCTCGTCCCCAGCAGCACCTCCGTCCCCATTTCCCCGCCAATCAAACCAACTACTAAGCGTTTTTTTGTCTTGTTAATTCAACTGCCGCCTGTTTACAATCAGTTACAAATCCGCCCATGATTTTTGATCGCTTTGATAATTTGCTCGTCTGTGTATCGTTTTTTCATGTTGAGATCTCCGTAGCATTAGATTAGCTGGAAATCTCATCAAGTTCATGATTCTAAAATCGGGGGTAAGGTCAGTTCCAGAGATCTCGATAACTGATTCTACAAAATGTTTTGAAACGTAACCCCTTTTATAAAAAGGAGAAATTATGAAAGTTCTCGCTCTTCGCTTCTGTACAGTTTCACCTGAAGCGCAATCACTTGCAGGATTCTTCAACTCTTTGGGTATACCACAAATGGATCTTAGTGGTGTACTACCGCCACCAGAGGATGGCAGTTTTGGTGGCGCCATCTTTACCGCGAACGAAAGCTGGATTGAAGTTTGGCCGGAGGGCCCAGGTATGGGGGCGGGTACGATGCTCCAAATTGTTGTAGACAACTCTGATGAATTCGCAGCGCACGCGAAGAAGAATGGTTTAAACCCAGAAGGCCCGATGGATGCGCACGGTGAGCACATCTATTTCATAAAAGCACCAGGGGGCATGCAGGTTGCGTTTCAGTCTGCATTGCCAAAAAGCGACGCCTAACCAGTCGCTCAACCGGATCCGGTTAGCTCAAACGTTAGGCGTCACAGGAAGCAGCGTTTCATGCCACCAAGCCAGGAAGCCCAAGCCGCGCTCGATTCCACTATCAATGGCTGGTTCAAGAACTTCGCAGGAACTAGCGCCCTTGATGTCGCTCGGGATCTTTCGCTAGATCACTCTCTTGTGATGCAACTCTTCGAAGAGTTGGTTAGCGCTGGCCATGGTTCAATCAATGCCGATGTGACCCTTTGCCAGCTGAGCTTTGATCCCGAGAACATCTCAGCTGGCTTCAAGCAGGAACAGGTCGTTACCCATATCTTCTTTTCATCTAAACAGGCTCTCCGCAACGCGTTCTACGCATCAAGTCTGCCGCAGGAACGCTTACCTGAGTACACGACGAGACTATATCTTGGCGCCAACCAGATAGGCCTCGCATACTTCGCAGAAGAAGTTTTGGCCAGGTATCTAGACCACCCAGAGCTTTATGACATCAACGACTCCCTCGCGGGAGGCGACGTATCGGCACTGTCGAGCAAACCGGATGATCGATACCTTTACGTCCGATACGGAAAATGCCGTCTCAAGTCAGGCAGTATTGTGGTGACCGCAATTTTCAAGGACTTGTCTGCCATGGGTCCATCCGAACAGCGGTATTGGCACTCATTTGAGATTGACTTGCCCGAGATAGACAGATCGGATTCTCATTTCCAGAACTTCCTCGCACGCACCTATGAAGGAGACTTCGTTGATTTCGAGGACCCGATAACGAGGGTCATCGACGCCATCGGGCAAGTAAACAGTTCACTCGAGCCCGATAGCCTCTTCGCCAAATCAAAGAACATTCATCTTCGTCTGCCCGTTGAACAGACATATAAATCGCATTGTGACGCCGCCAGCGAGCTGTATAAGATGGTCGGGCCAGATAACCTTTCACAATCCACGTTGAAGGGGCTTCTAACTGAGCACTTTGGTATTGCGCCGGATGACATGAAGCACCCCAAGTCGGGGCGCCCGCTGAGCACGCTGCAACTTCTTGCCATTTTGGAGCAGAACCTGAACGCTCGCACGGTACTCACCAAACTGCTTCGCCCGCTGGGTGCACTCCGGGTCGCGGCGGACCACAAAGTGCTGGAGGCCGAAACCGAGGCGCGGAGCTATTCAAGGGAGTTCGCACAAATGTGCAATGAACTCGCCGAGTCGCTCGAAGAACTTGCACAACTGCTTAAGGAACTCCGTCGGTGACGCCTAACAAATTCTTCCAGTCGGACCAAAACATGCTGTCATGCCTTTTGCAAAAATCGCAAAAGTCACGCCAACATGTTTCGGCGGCTGAAGAAGGGCGTTATGCGGCAAACCCAACCATAGGAGGTTCGACACAATGAGCATTTCATCCGCAGTATCTGTTTGCCTTTGGTACGACGGCAACGCTGAAGAAGCAGCACGGCTCTACACCTCACTGATTCCAAACTCTGAGGTCACAAGTATCTCACCGGTGATGGTGACGTTTAAACTTGATGGGGTGCCGTTTCAAGCGTTGAACGGTGGGCCGCAATTCAAACCTACCGAAGCGGCCTCCATCGTCGTAAGCACCAAGAACCAAGAAGATACGGATAGCCTCTGGAGTTCATTGATAGCAGATGGCGGCTCAGAAGGACGATGCGCCTGGTTAAAGGACCGCTTTGGAGTATCTTGGCAGATTGTTCCGCAGATCTTGCCGAAGCTCTTGGGTGCATCGGATCGGCAAGCTGCTGATCGGGCATTGCAGGCAATGTTGAAAATGTCGAAGATCGATATCAAAGCTCTTGAGGCTGCCTTCAATGCTTCCTGAGCCGGTCTGCAATAAGCCGCATAACAACCGGTTGCAGCGGACGGCGTACCGCCGCCGCTGAGCCGGAGCGTTATGCGCTACTTCGTAGTGATTCAGATTCGCCTGACTAGTAACGCTTGACGTTATTAATGAGCGGCGTTACTATGCCGGCATGATCATTTCCTTCAAATGTAAGCATACGGAAAAGCTTGCGGGTGGTGTGCGAGTCAGGCAATTCGTGACTTTTGAGCGCATTGCTCTGCGTAAGCTTCGCCAGCTTCAGGCTGCAAGCCGCCTCGACGACTTGAAGATACCGCCCGGTAACATGCTTGAAGCTCTATCTCATGATCGTAAAGGGCAGCATAGTATTCGAATCAACAAACAGTTTCGCATCTGCTTTCGCTGGACCAGCGCTGGTGCTGAGGATGTTGAAATTGTTGACTACCATTAGGAGGTGACTCATGCGTAATATTGATCCTGTAACGCCTGGCGAGTTACTAAAAGAGGAGTTCCTTGAACCAATGGGAATTACTCAGTATCGACTTGCTAAAGAAATTGGGGTTCCTGCGCAACGGATAGGGGAAATTGTCGCTGGTAATCGTTCTATTACAGCCGACACGGATTTGCGGCTTTGCCGTTTCTTTGGTTTGTCCAACGGCTATTGGCTGCGTACTCAGGCAGCATATGATACGGAGGTTGCTGAATCGGTCTTGGCCGAACAGCTCATCAATATTCGTCCATGGAGCGAGACAAGTGCACAGTCCGGGCACCGCGCATAACAAACTGTTTCTGAGCGACCAAGGCACATTGTCACGGCGCTTGCTTTCGCAACCACCGCGCCAATTCACCTTGGCGCCAGAACAAGGGCGTTATAGCTTTTGACAGAGCGTACGTATAAGCGTACGCTATAGCGAAAAGGAGGTTTGCTATGTCTACATTCAATGCTACAGAGGCGCGATCAAAGTTGTACGCCCTGATCGACGAAACCAAACAAACGCATAAGCCTATCGTCATAACAGGCAAGCGGGGTAATGCAGTACTGCTGGCCGAGGAGGATTGGAATGCCATCTGTGAAACTCTCTACTTGGTATCAATCCCCGGCATGCGAGAGTCAATCCGCGAAGGGTTGGCGACTGATCTGACCGATACAGAGCAAGAGCTTGATTGGTGATGTGGCAGCTCCACTTCACCGAGCAGGCGCAGAAAGACGCCAAGAAGGTGGCTTCCTGTGGACTTAAGCCAAAAGCCCAGGAGCTCCTGGAGATTCTCAGGAATGATCCATTTGCCAGCCCACCTCCTTATGAAAAGCTTATTGGGGACCTATCGGGCGCATACTCGCGTCGCATCAATATTCAACACAGGCTTGTGTACCAGGTATTGGAGAAAGAGCGTGCGGTTAAAGTGCTGCGGCTTTGGACGCACTACGAATGACGGCTATAACAATCGGCTGCACAGCGACAATTTTTTCGTTGCGTTGCAGCTCTAAAATTGCGCGTGAATACGGGCGTTATGCACCAATAGAGAATCACAAATAATGGCGAGACTAATTATTGTTACTGGTCCAACAGGAGTTGGAAAAACCACATATTCCTTATCTTTGTCCAAGGAAATTGGGGCAGTTCGTTTTTCTATAGATCCGTGGATGCAGAACTTATTTTCAAAAGATATGACCTCCCTTGACTATGCTTGGATGATTGAGAGGGTGAATCGATGCTATGTTCAAATCTGGCAGGTTAGCGAACAAATTTTGAAATTGGACGGAAATGTGGTTTTAGATTTAGGCTTCACTACCAGAGAACAGCGCGGCCATTTTATTGCTCTAGCAAAGGAACTCGGTCCCGAGCCCGAAGTACATTATTTGAGCGCACCAAAAGATGTTCGCAAAAAGCGCGTAGAAAAACGAAACGTCGAGAAAGACCCTAGCGTCTATTCGTTTGAGGTTACTGATTTCATGTTTAACTTTATGGAGCCAAAATATGAAATACCTGACGAACAAGAGTTGGCGAATGGCCGTGTTGTGAATGCATAACAATCGGCTGCACAGCGACCGATTCTCCGCCGCTCTGCGGCTAAAAACCGGCGCGTGAGCCGAGAGTTATATGCCAGAGAGTACAAAATCGAGTGCAGAGATTATTTCTGAGCGATATGACGATAAGTTGTACGCTTGAGCACCGAGGTGATTGCGATCTATGCTCGCAATCTCTTGTGTCATGACAGTAAAATTTTTGCCGTCAATAACAATGTTAGGGTTTAGCCGGGTCAAACTCATTGGGGCAGCAAGTTTGGAGGGTGTCAGCGGAATTACAACGGTCGTACGCAATTCGCTTAGTAAATCACTTTGTATGTCCAGCAAGTACGGGTATTGGGCGCGAGTAGCGGGGTTTGGGTTTTTATAAGCATAAAACTGGGCCATTAGAACTTCCGGACGCTATCGCTGAAAGTGCCGTTTGTTTCAACAAACTGATTGTACGTTTGAATAGCATTGGCATTTTCGCGTAGCCATTCGACGCGCTGTTGATTGCGCAACTGCTCAGCCAAGGCAAGCTCAAGAGTAGCCGACAGGTTAATCTTCAGGTCTTTTGCTTTTTGAAGTAAGTCGCTGTTTATACTGACATTGGTTGGCTTTTTGGGCGCTTGGGTGTTGTATGCGTAATTCATGGTGGTTGCTCCATATAAACAATGCGTATAGCTTATGCGCATATGTATTGCCAGGCAAGGCATATAACAATCCGCAGCAATCGCTCCCGTTGGTCGCTGGGACTGCCAAAACGCTGCGCTTATTTGGCCGCCCTTGTGCGGGGCGTTATGAACTATCAGAGGCTCGCAAGCAAAAATGTTAGTTTTGAGAAAACCGAGAATAACTGATCTCGCTGAAATTAAAGAATTATATGAGCAGAGCGTTTCGCTTCATAAGCCTTGGGTTTGTTCTCCCCAAAACTACGAAGCTTATTTAAATCAAGAGAATCGGTATTTTATCTGTTTGGCTGAGAATGGAAAAATTGTAGGCACATTTAACATTTCTGGAATAGTGCGTGGTTATTTTCAATCAGCCTATTTGGGTTATGAAGTATTTAACCCATATCAAGGGAGAGGGTACATGAGCAAAGGTATATTGTTGCTCTTGCAGGAAGCCTTTGAAGAATTAAATTTGCATCGGCTAGAAGCAAATATTCAGCCCGAAAATGTAGCGTCTATTCGCTTGGTTTCAAGTGCGGGTTTTATTAAAGAAGGTTTTTCTAAAAATTACTTAAGGGTTGGTGGGCATGAATGGAAAGACCACGAACGGTGGGCTATCTTAAATTCAAGCTGGTCGGAGCCAAAAAATTCATAACAAGGCGTTGCAGCTCGTTCCGGCGCTACGCGCCTCCACTGGACAGTTTTTAAGTTGCGGTTTTGTGGTTTTGCTGCGCAAAAGACTTCCACAAAACCGCAACTTAAAAACTGCCGCTGAACTTAGCGTTAGGCAATCAGAGGCAAAGTATGAGTAAAGGAGTATTGACATTTTTCTGCGGGAAGATGGGTGCAGGGAAGACTACGAAATCACGTGAAAATGCGCAGAATCGAAACGCCGTATTGATTTCGGAGGATGAGTGGTTAGCGTCACTTTACC
>CALQJO020000093.1 GCA_943330915.2 Rhodoferax sp. OV413
CTGCGCGATTGATGCCATCCTGGGTTTTATCCAGTTCTTTGCGGGTGTCTTTAAGCAACTGATCGGCATTTTTGCGCGCCTTTTCGATGTCCGCCAGAATCGATTCATTATGGAGTTGGCGCCTGATATCGTCGGCATTAATCTGTTGCTCGATCTCAGCTTTGACTTTACCGAAGCTGCGTTTGGCACGGCCTACCCACAACGCGCCGGTGCGCACAGCACCGGGTAATTTTTCGGGTCCAAGCACCAGCAGAGCTACGACAAACACAACGAGCAGCTCGATGAAACTGATATCGAACATTATTGTTATTTGTCCTGTGTTTTCTCGGTTCGAGCGCTGATGCTGACACCATCGCTGTCGTCAGCTATTTGGTCAGGATCATTTTTGCCGTCTTTGTCGTCATCTTTGACCGCCTGCTTGAAACCTTTCAAGGCTCCGCCGAGATCACTGCCCAGAGTGCGAAGTTTTTTAGTGCCAAACAGCAGCACAATAATTAATGCGATGATAAGTAACTGCCAGATACTGATGCCGCCGATTCCCATACTTCCTCCGAATGCCTGATACACCTGCATGATGCGGGCTGAAAATTAGTTATTTTGCTGTTCTGGATGCCTTTTCGGCGAGTCCGGACATGTTAAAACGCTTTCTGAGTTCTTCCAATACCAGCTCGTGGCTAAGCCCGAGATGACTGAGCATCACCATGGTGTGAAACCATAAGTCAGCGGTCTCGCTGATGACAGTCTGAACATCAGCGCCACCTTCCACGTCACGCGCGGCCAAAATGGTTTCTACCGCCTCTTCACCCACTTTTTCAAGAATTTTGTTCAGACCCTTCTGATGCAGGCTGGCCACATAGGAGCTGCTCGCTTCAGCGTGTTTTCGCGCTTCCAGCAACAATGCCAGTTGTTGAAGCACGTCATGTGTTGATTCTGTTGCGTTTTTCATGGGGTACTGACTTCTTTCTTTGATTCTTAATGGCCAGGATTTTTATATATGTCGGCCGGATCTCTAATCACGGCATCTGTCATAGCCCAACTGATGCTGTCTTTGCCCCCAGACAGTTGCTGATAAAAAC
Organism: Rhodoferax sp. OV413; assembly: GCA_943330915.2. Classification (GTDB taxonomy): domain Bacteria; phylum Pseudomonadota; class Gammaproteobacteria; order Pseudomonadales; family Pseudohongiellaceae; genus Pseudohongiella. Next base: position 1,077 of record CALQJO020000093.1, read on the forward strand.
AGCTTACCCTGCCTGTGTGACAGGCGATGCCACCTGCCTGCTCGACCAGATAACACACCGTATCTCCATCGCAGTCGAGAAGGATCCGGTGTATGCGTTGCACGTTACCGGACTCCTCGCCTTTGCGCCAGATTTTCTGCCGTGAGCGTGACCAATACACGGCCCGCCCCTCGGCCTGAGTCAGCGCGAGGGCTTCGCGATTAATCCATGCGTGTGTTAACAAGCGGAGGCTGTGCACGTCCTGAGTTACCACCGGCACTAGTCCTTCGTTGTTCCATTTGACCTGATCCAACCAGTCGGTATTACTCATGTGTTCAGTATGCTCTCTCACGATGTGAAATACAAAAAGCTGCTGGCCGCGCTGATCAACAGGATGACCAGCAGCAGTCGTTGCTGCCGTTTGCGGCGACGTTTGTCGCGCAGCCGTTGTTGCAAGAGTGCTGCCTGCAGCGTGTCATTGATGTCTTGTAATTGCTGGTGCTGATTCAGGCTATTGAGCACCAATTGTGGCAACTGTGGAAACTGCTCAACCCAATCCGGAACATTATCCTTAAGAGCCCTCCACAGATAGGAGGGCTGCATGCGGCGCCGGCTCCAGTTCTCCAGAAACGGCAAGGCAGTCTGCCACAGATCCAGTTCAGGATATAGCTGACGGCCCAGGCCTTCAACATTCAGCAAGGTCTTCTGCAGCAGCACTAGTGATGGTTGCACTTCCATATTAAAGCGCCCGGCAGTGCGGAACAGTTGCACTAGGAGGTATCCGAAGGAGATGTCCTTGAGGGGTTTTTCAAAGATGGGTTCACAGACGGTGCGCATGGCCGCCTCAAATTCTACAACCTTGGTGTCTTTGGGCACCCACCCGCATTCGACATGCAGCTCGGCAACTTTTCGGTAATCGCGTTTGAAAATCGCGAGCAGGTTACGCGCCAGATACTGTTGGTCGTCGCGGCTCAATGAGCCGATGATGGCGCAGTCGATAGCAATGTACTGAGGAAACTGCGGATTGGATGGATCCACAAAAATATTGCCAGGATGCATGTCGGCATGAAAAAAACTGTGTTCAAACACTTGCGTAAAAAAGATGCCGACTCCGGTCTCGGCCAACTGTTTCAGATTGACGCCATGCGCGTTCAGTGCGGCAATGTCGGACACCGGGATGCCGCGAATACGTTCGGTCACCAGCATGCCATCGCGCGTAACATCCCAGTAGACCTTGGGGACATACAGTTTGGGTGAGTTCTCAAAATTGCGGCGCAGCAGCGTCGTGTTGGCACCTTCGGAGAGCAGATTCAATTCCCCGAGAATAATGTGTTCGTAATCGTTGATGACTTCGCGAGGTTTAAGGCGCCGGCCATCAGGCAGATAACGTTCGACCATCCGTGCTACCCACTTGAGCACTTTGATGTCTTCGCGGATGGTGGCTTCAATGCCGGGTCGCAGGATTTTGATGACCACTTCTTCGCCGCTGATCAGGTGAGCTTCATGCACCTGAGCAATCGAGGCCGATGCCAGCGAATGTGCTTTGATGTCACGGAAGCTTTGTTGCCAGGGCATCCCCAGCGCTTTTTCGACAACATCGAACACCGAGGGCGACGTGAATCCCGGGACACGATCCTGAAGGTGCTGCAGCTCGTCACTGATATCCAGGGGCAGAAAGTCCCGGCGCGTGGATAACAACTGACCAAACTTGATATAGATAGGGCCAAGGTCTTGCAGTGCTTCTTTAAGACGCTGCGGGGGTGTCAGATCGCGTGTTCTGCTACCGGTAAAAACACCCAGTGTGGCCATCACAAGTCGCAACGACCAGGCATTGGCGGTCAGAGGGCTGATCTGGTCAAGACGGTATCTGGCGCAAACCGACATGATACGCAGCAGGCGGGGAAGGTGGGACACCGGAATTCCTCAGACCCGTTTGGTCAGGGCTTTCATGACCCCGGCCATCAGTTTCATACCGGCAGTGATGGGCAATGGCAGGTCGGCACCGCCGGCTGCCATGGCGCTGTCACCATGTTTTTGTTCATCAATAATCATTTGTTGAATAATTGCGCGGCTCTTTTGGTCGTGTGCCGGTAACTGTTGCAGATGATCTTGCAGATGCTCACAGACCTGTTTTTCAGTTTCACCCACAAACCCCAAGCTCCACTTGTCGCCCACAGCGCCAGCGACCGCACCCAGTCCAAAAGACAAGGCATAAAACGCCGGGTTCAGCAGGCTGGGGCGACTGTCGAGCTCTTTGAGCCGCGTCTCGCACCAGGCCAGGTGATCGACTTCTTCGGCCGCTGCATGATTCATGCTATCTCGCACATCCGGCAGACGAGCGGTCAGTGATTGGCCCTGATACAGGGCCTGCGCACATACTTCGCCGGTGTGATTAATGCGCATTAGTCCGGCGGCCAGCAAACGCTCAACCTCAGATAGTTCGCCTTCTTCCGCTTTTGCTGCGGGTGAGCCGCGCCGAGCGTGACTGCTCCCCGGTATCAGCGTATGAAGCGCCTGGTCCAGCTGCAAGATCAGCCGGTCTGCCAAACTGAATTGATCGCGATTATCAGATGTGCTCATAAGCGTTTGTCCGGTTACTTGTCATCAGCTGTTTCCCGGGCAATGGCCCGGTGTCCGATATCTTTACGGTAATAAATTCTGTCCCAGTGGATGTTTTCCGCCAGGCGATACGCAGCTATTTGTGCATGGGTAACCGTATCGCCCAGTGCCACAGCACACAACACGCGGCCGCCGTTGGTGACGACTTTGCCATCTCTCAGTGTCGTGCCGGCATGGAATACTTTGCCATTGCCAGATTGAGAGGCTTTATCCAGGCCGCTGATCACGGCGCCTTTATCGTAGGCATCGGGATAGCCACCTGCGGCAAGCACTACACCAATCGCAGCACGAGGGTCCCACTCCGCATGTTTCTGGTCAAGCCGGCCATCAATAGCCGCCTGGCACAGAGCGGCCAGATCTGATTGCAGACGCATCATCACTGGTTGCGCTTCCGGGTCGCCAAAACGACAGTTAAATTCGATGACAAACGGATTGCCGTGCTCGTCAATCATCAGGCCGGCATACAGGAAACCGGTATATGGATTGCTTTCGGCAGCCATACCGCGCACGGTCGGCATAATCACTTGTTGCATGACGCGGTTGTGAATATCGGGTGTGACCACCGGCGCAGGTGAATAAGCGCCCATGCCACCGGTATTCGGTCCTTTATCGCCGTCGTCACGCGCCTTGTGATCCTGCGAGGTTGCAAACGGAAGTACATGCTCACCATCTACCATCACGATAAAACTGGCTTCTTCTCCGAACAGGAATTGCTCGATGACGACACGACTGCCGGCATCGCCGAATTTATTGCCGGACAACATATCGCGAATGGTTGATTCAGCCTCTTCCTGCGTCTGCGGGATGATCACGCCTTTGCCAGCGGCCAGGCCGTCGGCTTTGATCACGATGGGTGTGCCCTGTTGCCTGACATAGGCAATCGCGGCATCTGCATCGGTAAAGTTCTGATAGGCCGCGGTGGGAATATTGTGCCTGGCAAGAAAGTCTTTGGTAAAGGCTTTGGAACCTTCCAGCTGCGCTGCGGCCTTGCGTGGGCCAAATGCACGAAGACCCTGGGCGCTGAAATAATCAACGACGCCGGCAACCAAAGGCGCTTCCGGGCCAACAACGGTCAGGCCAACATCATTGTTTTTGGCAAAGGCTGCCAGTGCCGGGAAATCCAGGGCATCAATGGCGACGTTTTCGACGCCCGCCTCAGTGGCGCTGCCGGCATTGCCTGGTGCCACAAATACTTTGTTAACGCCTGCTGACTGAGCAAGTTTCCAGGCTAGCGCATGTTCACGTCCGCCGTTGCCAAGTATCAGAACATTCATACGCAATCCTCAATGGCGGAAGTGGCGGATGCCAGTAAACACCATCGCCATGCCAGCTTCGTCGGCAGCCGCGATGACTTCTGCGTCACGCATCGAACCGCCGGGCTGAATGACCGCACTTATGCCGGCTTTAGCGGCGGCATCAATGCCATCACGGAATGGGAAAAACGCATCGGATGCCATCACCGAACCTTCCACCACCAGATTTTCATCTGCCGCTTTGATGCCCGCAATTTTTGCGCTGTAGACGCGACTCATCTGGCCGGCCCCTATGCCGATGGTCTGTAAGTTCTTGCAGTACACAATCGCATTGGATTTCACAAACTGCGCTACAGTCCATGCAAACATCAGATCAGCCAGTTCTTGTTCACTGGGCTGGCGTTTGCTGACCACGGTCAGGTCGTTGCGGCTGATCTGATGGATATCTCTGTCCTGCACCAGCAGGCCGCCGTTGATGCGCTTGTAATCCCAGGCTGTCAGCGGTTTGGCTGGCCATTGACCACAGGCCAGCACGCGCACATTGGGCTTGCCAGCGAACACTTGTAAAGCCTCTTCAGAGACGGTTGGCGCAATAATCACTTCGCTGAACTGTTGATCAACAATCTTCTGTGCGGTTTCAGCGTCAAGTTCGCGGTTAAATGCGATGATGCCGCCAAAGGCTGATGTCGGGTCGGTCTCAAACGCCAGCTGATAGGCTTCCTGTATGGAGCCGGCAATGGCAACGCCGCAGGGATTGGCGTGTTTCACAATGACACATGCGGGCTCGCTGAAACTCTTCACGCATTCCAGTGCTGCATCAGTGTCAGCGATGTTATTGTAGGAGAGCTCTTTGCCCTGAAGTTGTGTTGCAGTACTGACGCTGGCTTCCTGCGGGTGCTTTTCAACATAAAACGCTGCGTTCTGATGCGGGTTTTCGCCATAACGCAGGTCCTGCTTTTTGTGAAATTGGCTGGAGAAACTGCGCGGTAATTCGCTGCCTGAAACAATCTTGCCAAGGTAATTGGCAATGGCGCCGTCATAAGCAGCGGTGTGCTCGTAAGTGCGTACCGCCAGATCAAAGCGAGTTGACTGAGTCAGACCGCCTTCATTTGTATTCATTTCGCTGAGCACCAGGGAGTAATCTGCCGGATTGACAACAACCGCGACCCAGGCGTTGTTCTTGGCCGCCGCGCGCAACATGGTTGGTCCGCCGATATCAATATTCTCGATCGCTGTTGGCAGATCGCATCCCGGTTTGGCAACAGTGGCCTCAAACGGATACAGGTTAACCACCACCAGATCGATGGGCGGAATGTTGTGGGCCTGCATAACGTCTGCATCAATCTGGCGGCGGGCCAGAATTCCGCCATGTACCTTGGGGTGCAGGGTTTTGACACGACCATCCATCATCTCCGGAAAGCCAGTGTAGTCAGCAATTTCGATTGCGGCAATGTTGTTATCTTGCAAGAGGCGATAAGTACCGCC
>CALQJO020000094.1 GCA_943330915.2 Rhodoferax sp. OV413
GGTTGCTTGCCCAAGTTGTTCACGCCAGAACTTTGATGTCATCAGTGTTGTTAACGCTCTTGAGGCGCGGCTGGAGGATGTCATTACTCCAGTAGATGTTGCGGTGATTGGATGTATTGTGAATGGGCCCGGTGAGGCGAAAGTCGCTGAAATAGGGCTGACAGGTGCATCCCCACACAATCTTGCCTACATTGATGGAAAGCCTCATCACAAAATAGATAATGAAAGACTTGTAGACGAGCTGGAATCCATGGTCCGAGCCAGAGTGGCGGCAAAACTGAAGGCTGAGGCTGCAATTGCGCCTGGTGGGATCATTGCCAGAGGCTGATCAGACCAAGCAGCAGAGCGTCAACTCTTTCAGACAGTAGAAGAATGGGGCCAGAATTTATGAACAAGATCCAGGCTGTGCGAGGCATGAACGACATATTGCCTGGTGAATCCCCGGTTTGGCAGTACCTTGAGCGAGTCATCAGTGAGGTTGTGCACAGCTACGGCTATCGAGAGATCCGCTTTCCGATTCTCGAGCAGACGCAGTTGTTCAGGCGTTCAATTGGCGAAGTTACGGATATCGTTGAAAAGGAAATGTACAGTTTCCTGGATCGAAACGGTGATGATTTAAGTCTTCGACCGGAAGGTACCGCTTGTTGTGTACGAGCAGCCGAACAACATGGCCTGCTATACAACCAACAACAACGACTTTGGTATCGCGGACCTATGTTTCGGCATGAACGCCCCCAAAAAGGTCGTTATCGCCAGTTCCATCAGGTCGGTGTAGAAAGTTTTGGGATGGCTGGTCCAGACATCGATGCCGAAATCATTTTAGTCTCCGTGGCTTTATGGCGCTCGCTCGGTCTGATTGACAGTGTGCGCCTGGAAATCAATAACATTGGCACTGCCGACGACAGGAGAGCCTACGGACAAGCCCTGAGTGCTTATCTTAAAGTGCATGAAGCGCAATTAGATGAAGATAGTCGACGTCGTTTGCTGAGTAATCCACTACGGGTTCTCGACAGTAAAGTGCCCGAGACACAAGCCTTACTGGCGGACGCGCCGTCGTTGTCTGAGTTTGTAAGCCCAGATACCGCGATACATTTTGAGCAGCTGAAAGACTTGCTAACCGCCAATAATGTCTGCTTTACAGAAAACCAGCGTTTGGTGCGGGGCCTCGATTACTACAATAACCTTGTGTTTGAGTGGATTACCGACTCGCTTGGTTCGCAGGGTACTGTGTGTGCCGGTGGACGATATGACTCATTGGTGGCTCAGTTGGGTGGTCGCGGCACACCGGCGGTTGGTCTCGCGTTCGGTATGGAGCGACTAGTTTTGTTGTTGCAGGAGACCGGCAAGATTCCTGATTCTGTGAGTCAGGTATTGGATGTTTACGTTATGTACTCAGAAGATTCGGAGCAAGGCACAGCCATCAGTCTGGCTGAGGAACTTCGCAGGCAGGTTCCGGGCTTGCGTGTGCAGTGCCATAGCGGTGGGGGGAAGTTTGCAAGCCAACTCAAAAGAGCGTTTGCCAGCGGAGCATCAGTGGCGTTGATTGTTGATGCGGCAGGCCTCCGATGGAGGCAGTTGTCAGGTGACGCTGTCGCTGAGCCTGTTGAATCGCAGATTTTGCTAGAGCGCCTGCGGGTTTTGGTGGGGCGATTGAAAGATGAGCTTCATGCCCGCGACACTCTTTCTTGACACTTTGATGTTGGTGAGACAGGATGCCTGCTCACTGAAACAACCAGTTTTGTTCAAAGATATTGATAAAAAGACAGGAGTAATCTGTGGCAATCAGTGCGGAAGAAGAAGAGACACTTGAAGCGTTAAAACGCTGGTGGAATGACAGTGGCAAACAGATCGCCATGGGTATTGCTCTTGTCGCAGTTGTTTATTTTGGCTGGCAATTCTGGAGCCGCACTCAGATCAACGTCAGTGCAGAAGCGTCCGCGCTATACGATCAATTGACGGGTCTTGCGGCAATAGCTCCGGATGCAACCCTGACGGATGCGGACCGGGTAAGGGCCAATGAGCTTGTCCAGCAGATCAGAAGTGATTACGACTCTAGTGTTTACGCACTTTACGCAGCATTGTTTGGTGCAAAACTGTCGGTTGACGTCAATGATCTGGATAGCGCCAAGGAACATCTTGAATGGCTGCTGGCAAACACCCGTTCGGGATTCTTTGGGTCGACAGATCCTACACTGGTAGCGGTCGCCGGTCTCAGACTTGGTCGGATACTGCTCGCTCAGGGGCAGGGTGCACAAGCCCTGACTGTGATCAACGGCGCGGTACCGGGTGCGCTGGCGGCTGATTTTGATGAACTGCGAGGTGATATCTACCTGAGTCAGGGGCAGCGCGATGAAGCACTGGCTGCCTACGAGTCTGCTCTTGATACAGGCAATCCCAGCCCGGTATTGCAACTGAAACTGGAAGAACTGCAGAGCGATCGTTGATAGCGACGCAAAGCGCGGGTTTATGAATATGAGTTATCTGCTGAAACGAATAGGGTTGTTGCTGGCACTGTTAGCCCTTGGTGCTTGTAGTATTTTCTCTGACGATGAGTCTGAGCAACCGGCTGAGTTGCAGCGGTTTGACCAGGAGATAGAACTCAGACAGGTCTGGTCAGAGAGTATTGGTGACGGGCAGGGGCGGCACTACAACCGTTTGGCACCGGCAATCGATGGTTCACTAATTTTTGCAGCCTCAGCAGACGGAACAGTCGTAGCGCTGGATAAAAGTTCTGGTGATGTACGCTGGCGCCAGCGGACGGGTGAAGAAATTACCGGTGGTGTGGGGGCTGCGGGCGGCATGGTGGTATTTGGTACCCGTGACGCGCAGGTAATCGCTTTGAGCCAGACTGATGGCGAGCTTTTGTGGGCAACTACGGTCAGCAGCGAAGTGCTTGCGGCGCCCCAAACAGATGGTCGCGTTGTTGCTGCGCAGTCAGTCGATGGTCGTTTGACGGCGTTGAATGCCAGTGATGGTGTGCAGCGCTGGGTTTATGACAGCACTGTGCCCGCCTTGTCTCTCCGTGGGACCAGTAAGCCACTTATCAGTGGCAATACCGTAGTGGCTGGTTTTGCCAGTGGAATTGTTGCTGCTATTGATGCAACCAATGGTCTGTTGATCTGGGAAGAGCGGGTTGCTGTTCCGCAGGGTCGCTATGATATTGATCGAATCATCGATATCGATGGTGATCCGGTATTGTCTGGGCAGACCGTGTTCATTTCAAGTTTCCAGGGCAACCTGCTGGGGCTTGATCTGGCAAGTGGTCGTATCGTTTGGGGTATGCCCGGATCCAGTTACAACTCGCTCGCCCTTGGCCTGGGTAATATTTATTGGGTTAACAATTTCAGTCATGTCCTGGCTGTACAGAACAACACTGAACGAACAGTCTGGGAGAATGAGGACCTGCGTTTACGGCGCGTCAATTCGCCGGTTACCATCAATAACTACTTGGCAGTCGCTGATTTTGAAGGCTACCTGCATTTAATGACTCAGATTGATGGTCGGATCATCAGTCGTGACAGAGTTGATCGCTCAGGTGTCCGTGCAAATATTCTGAGCGAAGGCGATACTCTTTACGTTTACGGTAACAGCGGTCGGCTAGTGGCCCTTCGTTTGCCCTGACGACCCATCGCGGCCTGCTGGTCGCAGATATTCTCTGGAACCTATCATTGTATGAAACCGGTACTCGCTCTCGTTGGGCGCCCTAATGTTGGTAAATCAACACTGTTCAACCGACTCACAAGAAGCCGTGATGCTTTGGTAGCTGACTTTCCGGGATTGACCCGTGATCGGCAGTATGGCGAGGGTAAAGGGGGTGACAAGCCTTATATTGTGATTGACACCGGGGGCCTTGAAGGTGGTGAGGTTGGAATAAACTTCGAAATGGCATCCCAGTCTTTATTGGCGATTGAAGAGGCCGATGTTGTATTGCTGATGGTTGACGGACGTGCAGGGTTGAATCCTGCAGATACACAGATCGTCGATCATCTGCGCAAGATAGGAAAACATGCCTGTCTTGTCGTAAACAAGGTTGATGGTATTGATGAAGATGTCGCAATGGGCGATTTTTATGGCCTTGGTTTCGAGAAAATTTTTCCAATTACCGCGAGTCAGGGTCGCGGTATCACAAAGTTGCTGGCCCACGTCCTTGCTGGTTTTCCTGAGCCTGAAGAAGAACAGGACAGAGAAGATCAAGGAATACGCATCGCAATAGCAGGGCGGCCCAACGTCGGGAAATCGACCCTTGTCAATCGTATGCTGGGTGAAGAACGTGTGGTAGTTTTTGATGAAGGTGGCACTACCCGGGACAGTATCTATATTCCTTTCGAGCGCCACGGCCAGCGCTACACTCTGATTGATACTGCGGGTATCCGGCGGCGCGGAAAAACTACCGAAACTGTTGAAAAGTTTTCAGTTGTTAAATCATTGACATCCATACAGGACGCGAATGTAGTTGTGCTGGTTGTTGATGCCCGTGACGGTATTGTTGAACAGGATCTGCACTTGCTGGGTTATGTTCTTGACGCAGGGCGCGCGCTGGTGATTGCTCTTAACAAATGGGATGGCATGGAGCAGGAACAGAAAGATCGCATCAAGTCTGATATACGACGTCGTTTTTCATTTGTTGATTTTGCTGCCATCCATTTTATTTCAGCCAAATATGGCACCGGAGTGGGTGATCTCTATAAGTCTATTCATGCGGCATATGATTCTGCCAAGCGTCAGCTCAGCACCAACGTGTTGACGCGGGTGTTACAGGATGCCTGTGTTGATCACTCTCCACCTATGGTCAACAATCGCCGCATCAAGTTACGGTATGCGCACGCAGGGGGCCAAAATCCGCCAATCATCGTGATTCATGGAAAACAAACAGAGAAATTACCAGAGAGTTACAAGCGATATCTCGAGAAAACTTTCAGAACCGTGTTGAAACTCGAAGGGACGCCAATCCGTATTGAACTCAGAAGTGACGATAATCCTTTTATCGAACATGAAAAGGGCATGGATTATGGTCAGGTGGCTGTGAAACGCCGTATCGCCAAAAATCGTAAAGTGACAAGATCCAAGGGATAACAGGGGACAGGTGGTGGACGTGACAGATATTGTCAGACTGACTGCAAACTACCTTCGACTCATTTCTATTGCCTTATGCCTGCTGATGTCAGTTGCTTGCAGCGACATGCCCGACCAACTGAGTCCTTCTGGTTATGCGGTTACGGCCCCATCTGCTGCACCAGCTTTCCAGGACTATATTGCTGACACCCGTGAGCAGTTGCTTCAGGCACTGGAAGTTGTTTATCAGCGAGGGCTGCCTGCGCCCTTTGGTGAGAACTATCCGCTACAACGCACCCTTGAGATGCGCTCACCGTTTGAGATAAGCGAATCGCCTTCGTGCCCCCAGGACAGTCCTCGCACCGGCTATCTGCTGTTGCACGGCTTAACTGATTCGCCATATCTACTGACGGCGGTCGCCCGATCACTGGCAAGTCGCTCACCCTGCACTGTAGTTCGTTCAGTGCTGTTACCGGGTCACGGTACCGTGCCGGGTGATAGTCTCGATGTGCATCGTAATGAATGGCGAGACATTACTCGCTATGGGGTAAATAGTTTTCAGGGTCGTGTTGATGAGTTGTATCTGGTGGGTTACTCAGCAGGTGCAACGTTGGCGGTAGAGTATGCTGATCAACACCGAGATGAATCGTTGCTTGCTGGCTTGTTGTTGTTGTCGCCAGCCTTCGGTTTTCCTGATGCCAGCGTGTCGCTGTCACCCTATCTCCGCTGGTTTACACGCTGGTTGGAGCCTCAACAGGAGCAGGATGCAGCCAAATACGAAACGCTGGCGATCAATGCCGGCGCAGAGTTTTATCTGCTGGTACAAGAAATGAACCTGTCAGCCATGCCAGCTTTGAATCTGCCAGTGTTTATGGTGATCAGCGGTGCAGACTCCACTGTGGATGTGGCGGCTGCGGAGCAATTCTTTTGTGAAAAAGTGACTGAGGGCCAGCGTCAGCTTGTTTGGTATACCTCGTTCAACGATGGAGACTTACCTGCCTTGGGCTGCAGCGGCACCAACGTAGAGCCGGTGAGTGATGAGCGTTATCGTCTGGTCAGTTTGTCGCACGTAGGTCTGACAATGCCTTCCGACGATCCACATTACGGTGCAGACGCGGGTTACAGGCAATGTTTGCATTATTCGCGTAACACAGAACGAATGCTGGCCTGCAAAAATGATGATATTGGCACAGTTTACGGTGAGCGAAGCTTATTGGACGAGGGCTTGTTTGACGGGATGTTGATGCGCCGAACCACCTTTAACCCGGTATTTGCTGAGATGATGGCGCAGGTAGATTGCTTTTTTTCTGCAACTTGTGAGCATTAGGGGTTGGATGAACACAAAAGCGAAATGGA
>CALQJO020000095.1 GCA_943330915.2 Rhodoferax sp. OV413
CCCTTTGCTCCGCAATCCCAGACTTTTGAGGATATCAAAGCCTACCTTGATTTCTTCAACGGGATCGGCGGCCAGTGAAATCCGGATCGTATCGCCAATACCATCCATTAACAGAGCGCCAAGACCGATTGCCGATTTAACAGTGCCAGAGCGCAATCCACCTGCTTCTGTGATACCAAGATGCAGTGGCTGATCAATTTGTGTTGCCAAAGCACGGTAGGCTTTTATTGTCATAAATATTTCTGACGCTTTAAGGCTTACTTTGAAGTTCTGAAAATCAAGCTTATCCAGAATACTGATTTGCGTGAGCGCTGATTCAACCATCGCTTCTGCGGAAGGTTCTTTGTATTTGCGTAGCAGCGTCTTGCCCAACGAACCGGCATTTACACCAATTCGTAACGGAATACCTTTATCTTTTGCTGCGTCAATCACGGCTCGGATGCGTTTTTCACTGCCAATATTGCCTGGGTTTATGCGCAGACAATCCACACCATATTCAGCCACTTTTAGTGCGATCAGATAATCAAAATGGATATCAGCCACCAAGGGAACCGTTACTTGCTGTCGAATCAGTCTGAACGCATCCGCTGCCTCCATCGATGGCACTGATACTCTGACAATGTCCGCACCCACAGCCTCAAGGCGCTTGATCTGCGCAACCGTCGCGGCAACATCACACGTTTCCGTGTTGGTCATACTTTGTACTGAAATCGGGGCACCGCCACCAACGGGGACATTCCCCACCATGATACGGCGGCTTTGACGACGAATAATCGGAGAAGCGCTCATCATTTTATCTACATACCAATACTGAGTCTTGCAGTGTTGTCTGCCCGGACATTGCTGGTTATATCCATGCTGCGACCATTAAATGTCAACGCAACATCACGCGCATTGCCTAGCAGAACTGAAAAAGGTGCGGTGCCTCGAATGACCAAGGTATTACCTGCTCTGATTTGATTTTTGTAACTCTCTACACCACCCAGATGCTCGACTTCGACCCAGCAATCGGCGCTGAATTTAAGGGTAAGCTCATCTGAACCTGACCACTGGTGCGTCTCGGTCTGCCCGGATAGCAGACCATCAGCACTTGCTTGCACACCTGTGGGACTTCCGACTTCAGTCATCTGCGCATCGGCGCTGGAACTAGCTGAAACGACAGCCACACTTGCTGGCGCTGCTGGCACTGAAGAAACCGTCAGTGTCTCTGATATTGTGGCCTCAGGTTCTAATGCAGACGTAAACTGATCTGCTACAGAAGCTGCCGGCTGTGCGGAAGAAGATTCTTGTACTGCAGCAGTGGCCGTAATGATGTCAACCATAACGGCAGGTTCAACACTCTGAATGTCTGTTGTCACCGGCATCTGCCGCGGCACCGGACTCAGCACTGATAAATCAGCTCCGCCTGTCGTGTCAGATGCGATTGGGGTGCCCGCAACTGGCGCAGCTGGATTCAAGTACCACAGCCCAACGGCTACTGCTACCAATGCAAAACCAGAAAACATAATCCAGGGACGATTCTTGTCCTGTCTGCGACGATCCCTGCGTTTTATCGCCTCTTCCTTGCGGGCGATTTTCTGAGAGGTAAACTCATCAAAAATCGCCAACACCTGGACCGGATCAAGCCGTAACAAATTACTGTACGCACGGATGTACCCGCGAACAAACACTTCGCCCGGAAGTTTGTCGTAACAATCAGCCTCTAACGCCCGCACAAAATGCATGGTCAGGTTCAGTTGATCAGCAACCTGTTGAATACTAAGCTCAAGTGTTTCACGTTGTGCGGACAGCATTGCACCCGGCGAGCGTCGGCCACCAGCTGATGCGGGCTGTGCCAGCACTTCTGCCGGATCTAAATCAACTGCCTGTTTATCTGAAGTGTTCATATTTACTTTCAAAAAGGCTGACTGATGCACCCAGTCAAACGCGGCGAGCCGAATCAATGGAAACTGCCAGATTATCGGCACTGGTAAAAACACGAACATTGCCCTTTTCTGGGTTTCCGGCCTCAGTTGACGCACGACGATAACGTTCGCTGCGGCGGGTCTGATCAGCTACCTCTCCGACCAACTGTCCGCAAGCAGCTCCGATATCGTCTCCCCGGGTGGTCCTCACTGTGACGGTAAAGCGAGCCTCTTGCAAAATCTGACGAAAATTGCTGATTGCATTATTGCTCGGCCTGCGGTAGTCCGACTGCGAAAATGGATTAAAAGGAATCAGATTGATCTTACACGGAAAATCCCGTAACAACGCGGCTAATTCGTGCGCATGCTGCTTGTGATCGTTAACACCTGAGATCAGGGTGTATTCGATGACCGGAACACGCTTGTCCGGCAGACTATCCATGTAGTCAGCAACGCTGCGAAGAAGTTCCTTAATCGGATACTTACGGTTGATCGGCACAATCTGGTTACGTAATTCATCGTTAGGTGCGTGCAAAGACACTGCAAGTGACGCATCCGTATGGAACCGTAATTTATCAATCGCAGGCACCACACCTGCTGTGCTGATGGTGACGCGCCGTTTCGACAAACCATAAGCATTGTCGTCCATCATCAGACTCAATGATGCCATCACATTATCAAAATTAAGTAGCGGTTCACCCATGCCCATCATCACAACATTACTCACGGAGCGTGTGGTTTTCCCTGCATGGGGTCGGGCCGGCGCAAAGCCACCCAAACGATGGTTAGCCCACCACAACTGCCCAATAATCTCAGCTGCTGTCAAATTACTGTTAAAGCCCTGCTTGCCGGTTGCACAAAAACTGCAATCCAGCGTACATCCAGCTTGTGAAGAGATACACAAGGTTCCACGATCGTCCTCAGGTATAAACACCGTTTCTACCCGACTACCGCTGGCGACTTCTACGATCCACTTATAACAACCATCAGCAGCCAGAAACTCATCTACGATGATGGGTGGTCTAACCTCAGCCTGGACAAGCAGCTTCTGCTGAAGGCTGTGACTGATATCCGTCATCGCAGAGAAATCCGTCACACCCCGCTGATGAATCCATTTCATCACTTGCACAGCACGAAACGGCTTTTCACCCATTGCTTGAAAATAAGCCTGCAACATAGGCAGGCTCATTCCCAGCAGGTTTGTTTTCACAGCCGTCTGGCTCATCACCGGACTCCCAGCTCAATCAACTAAAAATCAGCTGCGAGCACAGATCTCATCATTTTTGAAGAAATAAGCAATTTCACGAGCTGCAGATGTTGCGGAATCTGAGCCATGAACTGCATTCGCATCGATAGATACTGCAAAGTCAGCCCGAATTGTGCCGGCAGTTGCATCTTTCGGATTGGTAGCGCCCATCAGGTCTCGATGCAGAGCTACAGCATTTTCCCCTTCCAACACCTGAACAATCACTGGGCCAGATGTCATAAATGAAATCAGATCCTTGAAAAAGCCACGCTCTTTATGCTCAGCATAAAAACCACCTGCGGTCTCATCTGTCAGTTGCTGCATTTTGGCTGCGACAATGCGTAGGCCAGCTTTTTCAAATCGTGAGTAGATCTCACCGATCACATTTTTTCCGACTGCGTCCGGTTTGATAATTGATAAGGTACGTTCAATAGCCATCATTAAGCTCCAAAGCCTGTTACTGGTCTGAAAAGGCGCGCATTATACTGGCTTATGATCAAGTAATTCTACAGCAACGCACTCTAACGATGCGCCAGTGCAGTATTTTCCAATTATTCATCAAACCGCCGCAGTTAACTTACGGAGGTGCCTTACGTTGTTGATGATGGCAATGACAGCTGTTTCGATGTCAGTACGGGTTGTAAAACGACCTATCGATATTCTGATTGCGCTTTGCGCGAACTCATCCGATACACCAATACCGCGAAGTACATACGAAGGCTCCAGCGTTGCAGACATACATGCGGAACCTGAGGAAACTGCCAACTGCCGTAAAGACATCAGAAGTGACTCCCCATCAACTCCTGAGAATCCCAGATTCATGATACCTGGTGCACACTGTGTTCTATGTCCATGCAACTGCCAACCCGGCAGTGCCGCAAGACTATCGAGGAAAAGGCTGCGTAACTCAGTCAGTCGCGCGGTCTCTTCACTGATCAGTTCACCGACCAATCGGAATGCTTCACCCATTCCAACCAACTGATGAGTAGGCAATGTTCCCGAGCGCATGCCTCGTTCGTGCCCACCACCATGCATCTGTGCAACCAGATCAACCCTGGGCTCACGACGGACAAACAGTGCTCCCACTCCCTTTGGGCCATAAACTTTATGCGCCGACAGCGACATGAGATCAATGTTTGTTGCAGACAAATCGATCGGAAGTTTGCCAACACTCTGAGCCGCATCGACATGAAACAGAACTCCTCGGTCACGAGTTACAGCACCCAGAGAGTGAAGATCATGCGCGGATCCTATTTCATTATTTACATGCATCAAGGACACAAGAATAGTATCGCTTCGTATTGCGCGATTGAGCTGCTCAGCCCTAATCAAACCATCAGCATCGGGGCGCAGATAACTCACTTCAAACCCATGGGACTCGAGGTGCCGACAACTGTCCAGTACCGCTTTGTGCTCAATACACGAGGTAATAATGTGGCGCCCACGATTGCCATAAAACTCCGCCGCGCCTTTGATCGCCAGATTATCGGCCTCTGTTGCCCCAGAGGTCCAAACGATTTCTCTGGGGTCACAACGTAACAGATCAGCAACATGGCGGCGAGCTGTCTCCGCTTCCTGCTCCGCCTGCCACCCATAAATATGTGACCGCGACGCTGGATTGGCAAAAACACCGCCTAAAGAGAGACACTCGGACATACGCCTCGCCACCAGCGGATCGACCGGAGTGGTAGCGGCGTAATCAAGATAAACAGGCAACTGCATACTTTCTACTTCCTCCCAACAGTCAGGATATCAGGCGCAGATCCTTGACAATAAGTTCACGCCGCTCATCCTGATAACTGGAAATCCTGCGGACATCCTGCCGAGCCATCAGATCAGCAAGGCTAATACCACGCAGAAAATCATGAATCTGCTGACTCAGGTCTTCCCACAAATAGTGTGTCAGGCACGTTTCACCTTGTTGACAATTGCCAAGTCCTTGGCACTTCGTAGCATCAACTGATTCATCTACCGCATCAATGATATCAACAATCGCAATCTGACTTGTTGTCTTACCCAGACGATAACCACCGCCCGGCCCTCTGACGCTCTGCACGAGTTCACTACGACGTAAGCGCGCAAACAATTGCTCCAGGTACGACAAGGAAATATCCTGGCGAACAGAAATATCAGACAGAGTCACCGGTTCCCGATCCGCATGTATTGCCAGATCAAGCATCGCGGTTACTGCGTAGCGGCCCTTGGTCGTGAGTCTCATTGGTCATACCCTCATAATTTGTGTGGGATTATGAAATACCGCAGCAATTTAATCAACTATTCTTGTTCTCGTGAAGCAGCTCTGGTTTACAAGGCTTTGCCGCTGACGTAGGCTGCGTTCCATGATTGATTTGCACTCACATACTTGGTTGTCCGACGGAGATCTTGCTCCGGAGGATCTCTGTGCCCGAGCACTCGCGCTGGGAATCAGACAACTTGCTATCACCGATCATGACACCATTGGTGCTCATCACCAACTGAGGCACTTTAGCAACGTCAATCTGCAACTCATTACCGGAGTTGAAATTTCTACCAACTGGGATGGCCGTGAAGTACATGTGGTCGGTTTGTTGTTAGATATAGATGATCCGGGTCTCAAAACACTTCTGCGGCATCAGCAGTGCCTGCGAAAAATACGTGCAGAAAATATAGCTGACCAGATGCAGCGCGCCGGCATTAGTGGACTGCACGATTATCTCAAGCAATTGCGAAGTGAATCTGTTGGAAGAAGCCATATTGCTTCCTTCCTGGTTGATGGCGGATACGTTGGCTCCAAACAACTGGCTTTTAACAAATACCTTGGCAAAAAGGGAAAATTTCAAGCCAGTATTCCGTGGTGCGATCTGCAGCAGGCGACAAGTATTGTGAGGCAGGCCGGCGGGCTGTCAGTGCTGGCACACCCAGACCGATATGACTTTAACAGCGCAAAACTAAAAAGACTGATGGCGACATTTGC
>CALQJO020000096.1 GCA_943330915.2 Rhodoferax sp. OV413
AGGACGCTGATCGCTGACATTCTTAACATGGAGCAGTATGCCTTCTCGGTTTAACAGATCATTTTCGTTGCTGGCATTGCTGATCTGGGCACTGTTGCCCACGCATGTAACAGCTCAATCGGCAACTGCGCCAACCACCGCAGCCACTGAAGATAGCCCCGATTTGTTTGACCGGGCATTCGACAATATCGGGCAGAGCAGGACCTGGCAGTGGCTGGAATCGCAGCGCAACGATCTTTCAAGTGATGTGGGTTCTATCGGTCGTAATCTGGATGATTGGTTGGCTGGCGAAGGCATCGGCGAGCGCGCCAACGAAAGTTATGTGCGCCTGAAACTGAATCAACGCATTGGCCGCATGGATACCTATTACTCCAACATACGCTTGGGCGGACGCATTGACTTGCCCCGCACCTCTGAACGGTGGAAGTTGATTTTTGAAACTGAAACCACGGAACAGAACTCATTACGTGATCAACGCCTGAATAACATCAACGCTTCGTCGTTTACAGGAGGCTTCAGCTATGAATTGCCTGAGCGCAATGGCTGGCGCTTTAACTACGATGTGGGGGCCAAATCCAGCATACCCATTGATCCTTTTTACCGCTTTCGCACTCGGTATGACGCTGATCTGGGTGAGAATTGGTTCTTCGGCCTGAGCAATCGGCTGTTCTATTATCATAATGATGGCTTTGGTCAGGATACTCGTGCGTTCTTCAGCCGCGAGATCAACAGCCAGCTGAATTTCAGGGTTGAGACGGAAGTAAACTATCGTCATAACGAGCGCTTAACAGAATTTGGCCAGTCGGTGGCGTTGTTTCAGGCGCTTGGAGATCAGGAAACGCTGACTTACGAAGTGGGTTTGATCGGTCGCAACCGGCCGCTAAAAACGGTTGATAACTACTATGCCCAAATGGTGTTCCGCAAAGCAATCTATCAGGATTGGCTGGTCATGGAACTGGTGCCGCAGTTATTGTTTGAAGATAGATATGACTGGAAAGCGGACCCGCGAGTGCAGTTAAATCTGGAAATCTATTTTTTTGAAATACCTGGAAACTGAATCAAAGTATGATCCAAGCTGACAATAAACCGATTTTTATGCGCCCCGGCCATTGTGCGGGGGATTTGCTGGAAGCGCCGGCGTGGACTGTGATCGAGGAAAGCCCGGGTCTGGTGGTGATTGATGCTCATATTCCTGATCAGGTCCTGAATCCCCGTCAACAGCTTTTTGGCGGTTTTACGGGCACTTATGTGGATATGATGGCGATTTATACCTTGCGCACACTGTATCCCTATCGAGAAGATTTCTGGATCACTACCATCAATATGCGCATTGACTACCTGGAGCCGGTACTCGGTCCACGGATGATCATGCGAGGGGAGTTAATCAATCAGGGACGCTCAACGTCGTTGATTTCAGTGACGTTTCTGGACGAGCAGGGGACCAAGCTGGTGTATTCTCTGGTGACTCTCAAGCGCGTGGACAGGCGAGTCACGGACACTTCGCCTGTCTGAACCTCACCTGCCTTAAACTCACCTGCCTGAACCTCACCTTTCTAAGCGGGTGCCGACTAATCGTCGGGCCGTGCCTCGGGTTTATAATGCCTCGTTACCGGTTTCACCGGTACGAATGCGTATGCTCTGCTCGATAGAAGTCACAAAAATTTTGCCATCACCGATGTGTCCGGTGTTAGCTGCTTTGCAGATAGCCTCGATAGCTTGATCCACTACGGCATCGGAAACAGCCACTTCTATCTTTGTTTTTGGAAGAAAATCAACCACATACTCTGCGCCACGATACAGTTCGGTATGACCCTTTTGTCGCCCGAAGCCTTTGACTTCGGTCACTGTCATACCATTCACGCCAAGCTCTGACAGCGCTTCGCGTACATCGTCAGATTTGAATGGTTTAATAATTGCGGTGATCAGCTTCATCCAGTGTCTCCGGACAGATGTGGGTCAAAACAGCGTTGGACTGTAGCACGGCAGCCCTGATTTCTCTAGTCAAGCTTCTCGTCGCGAAGGGCGCCCAGCCAAGGCTCAAGCGCATCCCAGTCAAGACGGAAGACATGTTTGCCCTCGTTCAGCAGTTTGGCATCTACGATGGCGCTTCCTTGTTCCAGAGCATTGACCAGGGCCGGCATTTGCTCATCCCATCGGAACAGATCGCCTTCTGCAATACGAAGGTAGACGGGCAGATTTTTCATATCACCAATCAGATTCAGATCTTTGAGCATGCCAGGTACGGCGACAACACCGTGATACAAGTCTGGTTGTTGTGCCGCAATTTCCAGTGCTGAACTGCCTCCGGTAGAAACGCCCACCAGCAGTGCTTTGCCGGGCAGAATATCTGACTCTTTCTGTAGTTCATTGATTATTTTAGGGATTTTTAGCGCGTTTTCGCCGGTAAACGGCGTGTTGTTTGGTGAGACCGGTACCGCAATCATCCATCCATGCTCAGACAATTCACGGCCCAGCCAGAACTGGGCGCGCGCAACATATTCGTTGCCTCTGCCGCCCGACATCAGAATGCATAATGGCCATGGACCGTCTCCACCGGTTTCAGGAACAAACAAAAACACTTTGACGGTGCTGCCATCGTCGAGTTCGACTTCGGCCACACGGTCTCGTGCGTATGACGTCAAGGGCAATATCATCATGCAGCCCAGCAGAACAAGGCTGATTAACTTTGTAAGATTGCCACTTCTAATCATGAGTACGTTCAATCACAAGATCGTTAAAGTAGGTCTGTCTGAGTAGTTGTCACGTGTGTCACAAGCCATCAGACGAGCATTTCTGAGTAAATTCAGCTTAACAGATGGCTTTGCGTCAGTGGAGGTATGCGCGATAAGTGGATGTCACTAAACGATAGTCGCCCTAAGTACTTGGCCCCAGGTTTGGCTGACGCCGATCAGAGTGATGCAGGCATCAAAGGTCAACAACTTCCATGCGCTCGTTTGCAGAGACGGTTACCAGACGGTGCTGATCTTGCCAGTACAGGTAACTGGCTACGCCGCCACTGACAACAAGCACTGCCAGCAGCGTCCATAACACTGCTTTGATTTTTACTGCCAGATTGCCCGGGATTGATGTTGCTGTGCCAGAGGACTGCTTGCTCGGATCACGGGCTTTTGAGAGAAAACTATCCAGCTCGCTGTTACCGGTGCTGCGTACCGGCAGGCTATTGCCTGAAGATGAAGTCTTCTGTGCCTTTGACTGTTGATAGCGTTTGCGCAGATACACAGCGACCAGAACGGTTACGACTAAAGTAAGCAGCAGTTTGCTCAACATCCTGACGTTATCCTCGGGCAGCCGTCCCGGTACGGAGGGCGGTTGTGGGTAAGATTCGATCATACATTCCGCAAGCCTTCTGATCCAGTTGTCCCGGATCATTGTCACTGCCATAATCCGGACATTACGCTATCCGATAACAATTCAAAGCAGATTTTTTTTGCTTCCGCGCTATAATCCGGCTTTTTTAACGATGCCCGTGCCATGAACCTGATCATCGATACTGACCAATTTTCTGATCGCGCACGTGGCTGTGTGGTAACGATTGGAAAATTCGACGGGGTTCATCTCGGGCACCAGCGGATCGTTGAACAATTGCGTGCAAAATCTGCGCAGTTATCTGTCCCGTCGGTAGTGATTGTTATCGAGCCGCATCCGGAAGAGTTTTTTGCAGCCAATCCGCGGGCGTGTCCGCCGCGCTTGAGCGAAGCACCGGAGAAAGTAGCGTTGCTGACAGCCATGGGTGTGGATTATGTCTATCTGTTGACGTTTGATGCGCAGCTTAGTCAGCAAAGCCCCCAGGATTATATTGAACAGCGCCTGATCGCGGGGCTGAATATCAAGTGTTTGATTGTTGGAAATGACTTCAGGTTCGGGCACAAACGCGCTGGTGATTTTGCGCTGCTTGAGCAGTATGGCAGGCAGGCGGGTTTTGAAGTGGTACAGACGGACAGCTGCTTTTATGAAGGTGTCCGAGTCAGCAGTACTTATGTGCGGGACTGTTTGTCGCGTGCAGATTTCGAGCAAGTGGCCGGTTTGCTGGGACGTGAATACTCGATCGCCGGAAAGGTTGTTAAAGGCAGGCAGCTGGGTCGCACCCTCGGGTTCCCAACCTGCAATCTGGCGCTTAATCGTCAGAATATTCCGTTACATGGAGTATATGCCTGCCGTGCGGATATCGTGACAGCTCAGGGTGAACACCTGATCGCACACGGGGCTGCCAACATAGGTTACCGTCCTTCAGTTGGTACCACCGGTACTGGCGCAGTGGAAGAAGCATGGCTGGAAGTTCATCTGCTGGACTTTGACAAAGATATTTACGACGCGCAGATGCGGGTGGTGTTTTCTCACCGTATCCGTGCTGAGCGGAAATTTGAATCGCTGCAGGCCCTGACACAACAGATTGCCGGGGATGTTCAGCAGGTCAGGGCGTTTTTTAAAAGCGGTTTGGCCGCCACGCCCATCACCGATTTGACTCACAGGAGTTAACAGCAAGTTCCATGACTGACTACAAACATACCTTAAATCTGCCTCAAACCGAGTTTGCCATGAAGGCCAGTCTGGCTCAGCGAGAGCCAGCGATGTTGGAGCATTGGCAAGCGATTGACCTGTATGGGCAGATTCGCCAGCTTCGCGCGGGCAGTCCGTCATTTATCCTGCATGACGGCCCACCTTACGCCAATGGTGATCTACATCTTGGGCATGCGGTAAACAAGTCTCTAAAGGACATGATTATCAAGTCACGCACGCTGATGGACTTTGACGCGCCATATGTACCCGGTTGGGACTGTCATGGTTTACCAATAGAACACAATGTTGAAAAGAAAAAAGGCAAAGCCGGCCAAAAGATCAGCTACGCCGAGTTTCGCAAAGCCTGTCGGGAGTACGCCGCCAGTCAGGTGGAGAATCAGAAAAAAGATTTTATTCGTCTCGGCGTACTGGGTGATTGGGACAATCCTTATCTCACCATGAATTTTGAAACTGAAGCGAACATCGTGCGTGCGCTGGGTCGGATAGTTGAGAACGGCCATCTGGTCAAAGGGTTCAAGCCGGTTTATTGGAGTGTGGTCGGGGCCTCAGCGCTGGCCGAGGCAGAAGTTGAATATCAGGACAAACAGTCCTATACCATCGACGTGCGTTTTTCTGTCGTTGAACCGTCGTTCTGGTTAAAGGCTTTCGGAGCTGCAGAAACTATTAAGTTGCCATTATCTGTGGTGATCTGGACCACAACACCATGGACCTTGCCTGCCAATCAGGCAGTCTGCCTGAATGCGGCGCTGGACTATGCGCTGCTGCGATGCAAGTTGTCCGATGAGCAAGGTGAAGAGCTGCTGGTGATCGCTGCGGACATGCAGGACGAGGTGATGGCGCGTTACGGCGTTGAATCGGTTGAGCGACTGGGTGTTGCGAAAGGCGCGGCACTGGAACGCGCTCTGCTCAAGCACCCATTTGTAAACAAACATGTGCCAGTGTTGTTGGGTGATCATGTGACAACTGACGCGGGTACCGGTGCGGTGCACACTGCTCCTGATCACGGTATGGAAGATTTTGTGGCAGGTCAGGCTTATGGTCTTGGCACACTGAATCTGCTGGATGATCAAGGTGTGTTCAGTGCTGACGCCGGCGAAGTGGCGGGTGATCATGTTTATAAAGTTGACGAAAAAATTCTGGATATTCTCAAGCGCGAAGGCGCGCTGGTCGCGGTAAAAAAAATCACGCACAGTTATCCGCATTGCTGGCGCACCAAGACCCCGCTGATTTATCGGGCTACGCCTCAGTGGTTTATCAGCATGACAGAAAAGGGTCTGCTGGACAGTGCGCTTGAGGCGGTAAAAGGTGTGCAATGGATTCCAGAATGGGGTCAGGCGCGTATCGAGTTAATGTTAAAGGCCAGCCCGGACTGGTGTGTCTCCCGTCAGCGTACCTG
>CALQJO020000097.1 GCA_943330915.2 Rhodoferax sp. OV413
CCCCATCAATTTGTGCCAATTGAGAAACGCCGCGTAGGGTTGGTGTTTCAGGAAGCCAGCCTGCTGCCGCACTTGTCCGTCACCGGCAATTTGTTATACGGCTATCAACGCACACCCGAGGCTTTGCGCCGTTTGCAACCGGATGCGGTGATCCGCATGCTGGGGCTGGAAACACTGCTGCAGAGACGTGTTGATCAGTTATCCGGTGGGCAGGCGCAGCGGGTTGCGCTGGGCAGGGCTCTATTGTCCAGTCCGCAGCTGTTGCTGCTGGATGAACCGCTGGCTGCCCTCGACACCCAAACCAAGCGCGAGATCATGCCGTTTTTGTCGCGCCTGGCCAGTGAGAGCGCAGTACCCATCGTGTTGATTACCCATTCACCCGAAGAGGTGCAGCGCCTGGCGGACCGAGTGGTGTTTATGCGCAACGGCGTGATTGATGAGATCTGCGATTTACAGCAGGCCATGGCCAGACCAGACTCACCATTGTTTGCGGATGAAGGACCGGCGACCGTCTTGACGGGTGTGCTAAGTGACGCCGACGAGCAGGGCGTGCGCAGTTTTGGTGTGGAAAACGCCCGGCTGTTTGTGCAAACCCCGTCATCTGACCTCGGTCAGCAATCCTTATCGTCAGTCAATACCCGTTTGCGTGTGCTGGCGCGCGATGTCAGTGTTGCGCTGGACGACCCGCAGCGCATCAGTATCCGTAACCATTTACAGGTGGTGATCCAGCAGATCCATGAGTTGCCGGATAACCGTCTGCTGTTAACCACACAACTGGCGGATGGTCAGCACCTGCTGATTGAAATCACCCGCTGGTCTGCTCTGCAATTGCAATTGCACACGGGCCAAACAGTCTGGGCCTTGATCAAGTCGGTGGCGCTGGTTCGATAGGAAGAATTCGGCCAGCGCTATATGTTCGGTCTGCGTCTGAACTTCTGATCGAAAGCGCCCCCTTTGGTGATGATCATCGAAGGGGGCGCTCCCTTGTCTGACTTCTCTCACTCTCACACACTCTCTCTGCGGCAATTGGTCGCAGGACATGTCCTGAAGCACCGTGTAGTTTATTGAATCTTGTCAAAACACTGTCAATCAGGCATTACCAATGTTGCAAGCTGCACGTCGTTTTTGGGTGCTCTGTCATCTGTACCTTGGGCTGGGTATAGGCGGCGTGTTTGCGCTCCTGTCTCTGACGGGTAGTGTGCTGGTTTTCTACATAGAAATTGATCGATGGCTCACGCCAGAGCTACGCATTGTAGTGCCGGAAGCTCAACCACCTGCCAGTTTGCAGGAGATGATCAATGCCCTGCAGCAGGCACATCCACAGCGTCAATTCAGCTGGCGCCTGGAGATTCCGCAGCGCGATGATGAGGCATTGGTCGCACGTTACTACCGTGCCGAGGAAACCGCACATCTGGATTTTGCCCCGCTGATCTCGGCGGTCAATCCCTACACCCTTCAGGTGGTCAGCAATCGATTCTGGGGTCAATATCCGATGACCTGGTTGTTTGATCTGCATTACACCTTGTTGTTGGGGGCAGATGGCACAACATTGGTTGCCTTTGCGGGGCTGCTTGGTCTGTTGTCGCTGATTACCGGCATGGTGCTGTGGTGGCCATCGACGGGACGCTGGCGTAAAGCACTGACCTGGCGCTGGCGCCGGGGCAGTGCGCGGCAAATTTACGACTTGCATGTGTTGCCGGGTGTCTACGGTGTTGTGCTGCTGTTTTTGTTGACGGTGACCGGCATTATCCTCGCGCGGCCGGACTGGTTTACGCCCCTGCTGGAAAAAACAGGTGCACTGTATCAGGTGCCGACACCGAACTCGGTCCGGGCGGCCGGTCAGCAACGGTTGTCTGCGGATGTTGCCTGGGCTGCAGCACAGGCTGTGTTTCCTGATGCACAATTGCGCTGGTTGCATACGCCCGAGACTGATGATGGTGTGTATTTTATGCGTTTTGAGCAAGCAGCCGAGCCAGGCCGCAGGTTCCCGATTTCGCGGGTCTGGGTGGATCAGTACAGCGGCGAAGTACTGGCCAGTTTCGATCCCTTGTCGGCGGGTTTCGCAGATACATTTATGGCCTGGCAACACCCCCTGCACAACGGAGAGGCCTTTGGTCTGTTGGGTCGTTTATTGGTGGCGCTCAGTGGTCTGTTGCCGATGGTGCTGCTGACGACCGGCATCATTCGCTGGCGACAGAAAAGCGTGGCATCCCGGCAAAAATCCACTCGCTCCCCAGAATTGTAAATTGTTTGTTATTTCCACGGATTAATGACCTCAGCACCGGCTGCATAAAACGGCGCTGTATCACGTGATGCAATACTGAGCTTGTGTGAGATCGCAATGGAGGCAATGAATCCATCGGCGGTAGTGATGGTAAATCCGGCAGCGCGAGATTGAGCGATCAGTTCGGCATATGCGTGGGTGCAAGCGAGATCAAACGACAGTATGCGACCGGCAAACAAAGGTATGACGCGTGTTTCCAGGTTGTGGTGAAGTACGTTTTTTCGTTGTCCGGCAGGCAGTAATGCAACGCACGCACGCAATTCTGCAACAGTAATGCT
This sequence comes from Rhodoferax sp. OV413, assembly GCA_943330915.2. Lineage (GTDB taxonomy): Bacteria > Pseudomonadota > Gammaproteobacteria > Pseudomonadales > Pseudohongiellaceae > Pseudohongiella. Next base: position 2,563 of record CALQJO020000097.1, read on the forward strand.
GGAGAGAAAAAGCGTGTCAATGGCCTGGGCGTTTATCCATTCAACGACCTTTGGATCGGGTAGCCGGCGCAAAGGTTCAGAGATCACATTGGTATCCAGCAGAATCATTCAGGCATAACCACCGGCGCAGAGTTTCTGTCACGCACCTGCTCAAACACCAGAAACTCTTCCTCGGTTAACTGTGCTTGCTCGCCGATGTCTGCCAGCAATGATCCCAACTGAACACGTTGTTCGCCAGCAACAGCCGATTCAAGAATGGCGCGAACCTCTGCTTCCATACTGTGCCCGCGTTTCGCAGCCCGTGATCGTAAGGCACGATGAATTTCATCCGGCAGATTGCGGACGGTCAACATGGCCATGGCGCCAGCCTCTTTGAAGTTAAATTGCATGCATCTTATTAAAATGCATGCAATGCGGCAAGTCCTGAGGTCCAGATCACACACTCCTTTATTGTTTGGTGGTGGCTACTCAGGTTTTAGCACACCAATCGTCAAACTCCCCGGTTTGTTATACAGTCGAACCACACATTCTGGCGGCAGAGAGGTAATAACGTGCGCAACGTAGAATCATCATCAACAAATTCACGCTTGTTGACCCGGGTTTGGTCAGCAGCCAGCGCTGGCGTCTTGGGTTTAACAGCTCTAACGGGTTTGATTGGGAGTACAGCCGTGGCAGACGATTATGTGTGGCTGGAAGAGGTAGAAGGAGCGGCTGCGCTGAGTTGGGTGGAGCAGCAGAATGCACGCTCGTTGCCGCAAATCATGTCTCACCCTGCATACGCGCAGCTGTATCAGAACGCGCTGGAGGTTCACAACAACACGGCGCGCATCGCGGAGGTCAGTCGGCGCGGCGAGTACCTTTACAATCTCTGGCGTGATGCCAGCCATGTGCGCGGGCTGTACAGGCGGACAACATTGGAGGAGTACCGGAACAACCAGCCGGCTTGGGAGACGGTACTGGATCTGGATCAGCTGGCCGCCGATGAGGGCAAAAACTGGACTTGGGGCGGCATCAATTGTCTGGCGCCTGACTATCAGCGCTGTTTGTTGAGTTTGTCGATTGCCGGTTCCGATGCTGCGGTGGTGCGTGAGTTTGATCTCACCAGCAATACCTTTGTCGAAAACGGTTTTGAACTACCGGAAACCAAGTCGCGTGTTAACTGGTTGGATGCCAATACCATCATCGTTGGCACGGATCTGGGGCCGGGCAGTATGACGGATTCCGGGTATCCGGCGCAGCTGCGTGTCTGGCAACGCGGGCAAACCTTGGCGCAGTCAAGCCCCTTACATGCTGCGCCGGTGAATGTGGTCTCGGTGTCTTCCCAAATCCTGCGTGACAGCCAAAACACCTATCCGATTATTCATGAAGGTCTGACGTTTTATACCTCGGATCGTTACGTGATGACCGGTGATGAGCTGACGCTGCTGCCGATTCCCCAGGATTCGGTGATCGCCGGACTCTATAACAACCAGTTATTTGTTGAACTTAAAAGTGATTGGCAGAGCTTTAAACAAGGCGCCATTGTGCACGCACCTATGCCAGACATTCTGGCAGGGAATGCTGACTTTACAGTGTTTGTGCAGCCGGACGAACGCAGCGCCATTGTGGATTTTAATGTCACCCGCAGCGGCATTCTGGTGAACTGGCTGGAGAATGTGCGAGGCCGTCTGGAGCGTTACACGCCCGTCTGGTCTGCTGATCAAACCCGCATCAACAGTTGGCAGCGTGAAACAGTGGCACTTGACCCGGATGGCAGCATTGCCATTCAAAATGCCTCGTTTGAACATGATGATTTTTTTGTCACCTACAACAGCTTTTTGCAGCCAAGCACGCTGTACCACGTCAACGAGACCTTGCAGATCAGCGCGCTTAAAACCATGCCGGCGATGTTTGATGCCAGCAAGTTTGTCACCCATCAATACATGGCGACGTCTGCCGATGGCACACAGATTCCCTACTTTGTGGTGATTGCCCGTGATGCGGTGCTTGACGGCCGCAACCCGACTCAGCTGTGGGCCTATGGTGGTTTCGAGATTTCCTATCAGCCATCGTATTCGGCGATTATCGGTCGCAACTGGCTGGAGCAGGGCGGAGTGTATGTGCTGGCCAATATCCGTGGCGGTGGCGAGTTTGGGCCGCGCTGGCATCAGGCCGGGCTGCTGAAAAATCGCCACAAAGTCTATGAGGATTTTGAGGCGGTGGCAGAAGATTTGATAGCACGCAACATCACATCCCCGCGTCATCTTGGCATTCGTGGCGGCAGCAACGGTGGTTTGTTGGTGGGCGCGGCCGTCACCCGTCGTCCGGAACTCTACAATGCAGTGATCAGCCAGGTGCCGTTGCTGGATATGCAGCGCTACAGCAAGTTACTTGCCGGGGCCAGCTGGATGGGGGAATACGGTGATCCCGATCAGGAGGATATGTGGGCCTACATCCGCAGTTATTCGCCGTATCACAACGTGCATGCCGACGTGTCTTATCCAAAGATATTTTTTACCACCTCTACCCGCGATGACCGAGTGCACCCTGGCCATGCGCGCAAAATGGTCGCCAAGATGCTGGATCAGGGGCATGACGTGTTGTACTTCGAGAACACTGAAGGCGGGCATGCGGGCGCCGCCAACAATGCACAACGCGCTCAGCTGGATGCCTTGATTTATGCGTATTTTCTGGAACGTCTGAAGGAGTAGCTCTGGTGAAGCGCAGTTCACAGTTGGCGGGTATGGCTGCATTGGCGGGATTATTTCTGGCGACCACAACGTCAGCGCAATCCTCCGGTAACAGCATGGCTGCATTTGATGGTCGCACCGGGCTGTTGAACAGTTGTGTGGCGTTGTTTGCCGGTGCGCCGCGTGAACGTGCGGTGCTGGATAGCAACTATGATGTCACCCTGAAATTGCTCAACGATCAGCTGCAGTTTGGTCTGACGGCGGCGACGGTGCGCCCCTCCACCGACACTCGAGCGTGCAGTGGTCATTTTGAAGGCGACACCTATCTCGACAAAGTGGAGGTAAGCCAGGTCGACGCGCAAACCAATGGCCGCTATTTCCTGCAGATGAAGGCGCTGCCCGGCGATCCGATGCAATTGCAGCTGAACACGGCCTTGTTGACCCGGGAGATCCCTGCAGAACGTTTTGCTTCAGCAGCCTTGTACTCGCGCGTTTTTAATGGCGATGCGCTGGTGGTCGCCAAAAACGGACATATCGTCTTTGAGGATTACGTGGCGCCATTTGCCGCGGCCGATCCACATCTGCTGGCCTCTGGTACAAAAAGTTTCAGTCTTGCCCTGTTTGCCTTGGGGGTACAGGAAGGTATCTGGACCCTGGATGAGCAGGTGTCGCAGACCATC
>CALQJO020000098.1 GCA_943330915.2 Rhodoferax sp. OV413
TACCCTGTTATGCGGCCTGATTTTCTACGGCCATGGTCTGGGCCTGATCGGCCAGGTCGAGCGCGCCGGCCAACTGTTGATAGTTCTGGGCATCTGGGCCTTGCAGTTGTGGTTTTCGCCGATCTGGCTGCGCCACTTCCGTTTTGGACCGCTGGAGTGGTTATGGCGATCGCTGACGTATTGGACGCTGCAGCCCATGAGGGTTTGATGGGAAGATCGCCCGCGGTGTTTTTTAAGATAGTTGACTCTGTTGATAGTCTCTCTTGAGGGGCAGATTTAGATGCAATTTAGCACCACGCTACCCTTCCCGAGATTACTGTTGACGGTGTGGGTGGCACCCAAAGTGAATCAACATATCGTCGAATGTTGAAGTGTAAAAGGTGGGTAATTCAATCTCAGTCTCACAGTCAGGGAATGTAGCGTGGCCAAACTGTTTCCAAAGCGAGAGTTGATTGTGGGCGACTGCGAAGAGCATGACTCCTAATAGCGAGGGTTGAACACTGGTGGCATGGATTTTTTTGAACGCACCAGTACCAAATTTGCTTATCAGATCTTCACGTTGAAGAATTCTGAGATCCATGTCTGGTCTTATTCCTAAATGTTCTAATTGCTCTGAAACAAACCAAATTTGTGATGCTACGAAAGCGTCTTCGTCTTGCATGACTGGATCAACTGCTTTTGATTGGCTCAACTGTTTGTGCATCAAACTGTAAATTGCATAATGCAAATGCAGTTGCTTTGATGATAGTGCTTTTATAGAACCAACAAAAGGCAGTGCCGAATCATCCATGCCGTCGGCGCTCATGCTTGCAGCCAATATTCCACTGAAATATTCAGCACAAACCCCATCATTGGTAAAACCACCATTCACCGCTACATCAAGTGCAACACGGAGATTTACTTTTGCGCCTTCGTCAGGATTGAGTACTTTCTTGTTTGCCTTTTCAAACAGATTACTTAAAGTTTTCTTGTACTTATCCTTGAGATTAATTCCCATTTCGTCGAGTGTCGGACCGAGAACTTTATGACCAACGTATGCTGTAAGGGCAAGTGATGGTTCAATAATTTCTTCAATCATGATGATTCTCCGGTTAATGTAATTTTTATATTGACTCAAGACTTCTTAAAATTAAGCAGCATTTTTATGCTTACATGTACCTTCCGTGAATTTATACTTTGCAAGTATTGAGAAAAATAATTTCCAGAACTAAAAAATTTTATTGCACACGAAACTTAATAGGCGTACCCGAGTAATAAATCTCACCTGGCTCCTCAACCAATGAATAACCCACATACACAGACACACCAATTTTTTGTACCTGATTGGCGCGAAGATCAAAGTTTTTAAGGACATAAATCTCATTAGCCACAATCAACGGTTGAACGGCCGTTGTGCGTAGCGCCTCGATCGTGCCGTCCCATGCGCTGAAGCCAGTATCGGTTTTCATCAGCAGCGCACCGTCCGACAACTCAACCACGGCATGCAGGCGGCCAGGCTTGTGATAGTGCCGCTCCTCAACAACAACCGTCGCCATGACGTCCAGCTTGTCAACGCGTTGAAATACGGTGTCATACGTCAATCCACGATCTCGAGAAACACCCCCGACAAAATGAGCGGTTGTGTTTTTTCCAGACACGGTGGCAGGGTTTTTTAATAGTAATGGGCATCCACCCGGGTTGCCGTGCGCAATGGTTACACCACAAATATCGTCTGCAGTTAACTTCTCATTATGATCACCCCGATCAGGTGCCGCAGACATAATCGATTCCGGAAAATTAGTGTGGCCCAATCCAAGCGCATGACCAATTTCATGCAAGCTGACGCGCTCGAAATCATAAATTAAACGATACTCAACACGCCCTCCCGGATGCTCAATAACTTTCAACCGGCTGTTGCCAGTGAAAACATCCCAGTCCGAATTGGAATCAAAAGTAAGGTCAGCGCCAGCAATCATGCCGTCCGACCTAAAAGTCGCTGCGGTCGCCAAATGCTCCACCCAACAATTGTTCGTGAAACCGACGCCACTAATACTATCGTAGCGACATGGGTCTGCAACTGACTTGACTGTATTCACCTGTACAGGCGTCAACATTGACCATTGTTCTGCAGCCCGCGAGAAGGCTAAATTCCATGGAACGCCGCTGTCCGAAACGCCTGGTATGTCCACATGAAAGGTTATTGAGTTGCCGAGTACGGTAGATTTATAGTGGCGTTCCGAAAATTTAAACGCGTGCGTGTGTGGATTCCACAGAATTAACAATGCGACAGAGACTAAGCCAGCGATATTGTTGAACCTCATCTAAAGAATCCTCCATTAGAATGTTGCAATTCCCAACTACAAAAATTTGAGATATCTCAGCGCACTAATCCCCGCGGGAATTGCGCATAAAAGGAGGTGCTGCTTAGGATTAAATGCAGAAAAAGCCGGCAAAGCCGATTCAAATTGTTCATCAAATCTACGCCCGTAGCTGGTTGAGGGTCTTTGACCCCTTATTGTAATTAATTGTAATCAAACCACGGGTTGGTATGGGTGTCAAACCGGCTGGATATATTCAGGAAAAATTCATTGCCAGCACGCCGGGTGATGATGGCAAAAGGTTTACTGCAGCAAAGGGGCCAGGTTTATTAGATTTGGCAACTCAGGCAAAACTCACATCATCTCAATCGCCACCGCAACTGCTTCACCTCCACCAATACACAAACTAGCGATGCCCTTGGTTTTGCCCAGCTTTTTCAGCGCATACATCAGCGTCACTATAATGCGTGTGCCGGATGCCCCCACCGGGTGACCGAGAGCACAGGCGCCGCCGTGGATATTCACTTTGCTGTGGTCAAGTTGCAGTTCGCGCATGGCCAGTATTGGCACCATGGCAAAGGCTTCGTTGATTTCCCACAGATCGACATCGGCAGTGGTCCAGCCGGCGCGGGCCAGTACTTTTTCAATCGCACCAATGGGCGCAATGGTGAATTCACTGGGGTGACGCGCGTGACTGGCCTGCGCCACGATGCGTGCCATCGGCGTTAACCCTTTGTCTTTTGCCGTGCTTTCGCGCATCAAGACCAGCGCGGCCGCACCGTCAGAGATTGACGATGAGTTTGCTGCGGTGACCGTGCCGTCAGCTGAAAACGCTGGGCGCAATTGCGGGATTTTCTCGACGCTGGCTTTGCCGGGTTGTTCGTCGTGCACGATGACAGTATCGGTTTTGCCAGCTTTGACCGGCACGCCCACAGACTCGGCATCAAACCAGCCGTGCTTGATGGCGTCCTGCGCCCGGGTGAGAGAGGCGATCGCGTAGTTGTCCATGTCTTGGCGTGTCACGCCATGTTTGTCAGCCGTTTCCTGCGCAAAACTGCCCATCAGTCTGCCGGTGTAGGCATCTTCCAGGCCATCCATAAACATGTGGTCCTTAAGTTCGCCATGGCCAAGGCGCAGACCGCCGCGGGCTTTTGGGATCAGATAGGGTGCTTGTGTCATATTCTCGATGCCGCCCGCCAGCACGGTATCGGCGTGGCCGGCGAGGATCTGGTCGCAGCCCATCATCACGGTTTTCATGCCCGAGCCACACATCTTGTTAACGGTGGTGCAGGGCGTAGTGACTGGCAGACCAGCACCCAGCGCCACTTGCCGGGCAGGCGCCTGTGCAAGACCGGCGGGCAATACGCAGCCCATCAATACATCATCAATGACATGGTCTTGATTATCAGGCTGAATGCCGGCGCGCTCCAGTGCGGCACGTGCGGCCAGAACGCCCAGCGCCGGTGCGGTCACGCCGCTGAAGACACCCTGAAATCCACCAATGGGCGTGCGTGCGCCGCCCAGAATCACAACTGAATCTTTGCTCATTTTCTGTTCCTCAAATTATGTCAGAAGAGTTCACAGGGACTCTTCAGTGATTATTTCTCATTTGCCGCAATCGGTTGCGGCATTGGGTTTCGAATTCTTTTAACTCATGAAGGCTGAGCTGGATATCTTCCATCTGCTGGCGCAGTACCAGTTTGCGCGCTTCAACTTTTTCCAGTACATGGCGCAGCTGCGCTAGTTCGCCTGTCGCTGAATCATAAAATTCAAACATCTCGCGGATTTCTTCCAGCGCAAAACCCAGACGTTTGCCGCGCAAAATCAGCTTAAGGCGCGTGTGATCACGCTGACTGTACAGGCGATTGCGACCATCGCGTTGCGGATTCAACAGGCCTTCACTTTCGTAAAAACGGATGGCGCGGGTGGTGATATCAAACTCTTTGGCCAGTTCAGAAATGCTGTAAAGTTTGTTGCCGTTATTGTCGCGCGGATCCAGAGCATTGCTGCGCAGGAAGCTGTCACTGAGTATTTGTGTTGGATCTGACATAGGGGGTTCTTCAATGCTGGTGAGTCTTCGATTGACGTTGACGTTAACGTCAATATAATAATCCAGCATTACAGTCAGTTCAATTTTTGGTTTTGACGCTCATGGTGAGCCCGGGAGTTTATGTGTCTTCAGTAGTTTCCATTCGCCCTGATATAACCCCGGTCTCCGCACATAGCGACTCCCGCGTTCAACTGCAAACCGCGCAATATCCGCGGTTTGTCACCGCAGCCAGTTTGTTTGACGGCCATGACGCCGCGATCAACATCATGCGTCGCATGTTGCAGGCCTCGGGCGCAGAGGTGATTCATCTGGCGCACAACCGCTCTGTTCAGGAAGTGGTAGAAGCCGCCTTGCAGGAAGATGCGCAGGCGATTGCCATCAGCTCCTATCAGGGCGGGCACATCGAATACTTCAAATACATGGTGGACATGCTGCGCGAGCGCGGTGCTGGCCATATTCAGGTGTTTGGTGGCGGCGGTGGGGTGATTATCCCCAGCGAGTTAAAAGAATTACATGCCTATGGTGTCAGCCGGCTGTATTCGCCGGAAGATGGTCAGACCATGGGCTTGCAGGGCATGATTGACGACATCATGCAGCGCGTGGCGTCCGGTTCGCGTGGTCCGCAAGTCAGGGCGGCAGAGGAGGTTGCCAGTGGTGATCGTCTGCAATTGTCGCGGTTGATCAGTGCACTGGAAAACAATCTGGTGGACGAGGCCGGCAAAACGCAACTGCATACCCTGGCGCAAAAAGTCGCAGCGTCTGTGCCGGTGCTGGGCATTACCGGAACTGGTGGCGCGGGTAAATCATCGCTGACTGATGAGTTAATTCTGCGTTTTCGTCAGGACAGCGGCGATGCCCTAAAAATTGCGGTGTTGGCGATTGATCCGACGCGGCGCCGTACCGGTGGAGCGTTGCTGGGCGACCGTGTGCGTATGAACGCGATTTATCATTCTTCTGTTTATATGCGATCGATTGCGACCCGTCGTTCTGAAACTGAAGTGCCGACCTACATGCGCGATATCATTGCGGCCGTGCGCGTGTCCGGTTTTGATCTTGTGATCGTGGAAACACCCGGCATCGGGCAAGGGGATGCCGGCATAGTGCCCTACGTGGATGCTTCGCTCTATGTGATGACGCCGGAATTTGGCGCCGCCAGTCAGCTTGAAAAAATTGACATGCTGGATTACGCCGACGTCATTGCCATCAATAAATTTGATCGCAAAGGTGGCGAAGATGCGCTGCGTGATGTCAGCAAACAGGTGCAGCGCAACCGCGTCGCGTTTGATAAGCCCACCGAAGCGATGCCCGTGTATGGCTCTATTGCCTCGCGCTTTAATGATGACGGGGTGACGGCCTTGTATCAGGGTTTGCTGCCGGTATTGCGTGATAAAGGTTTAAAAGTATTTGAAGGTAAACTTGCGCGTGTATCAACTCGCACTTCAACCCGTCAGTCGGCCATTGTGCCACCGCAGCGGCAGCGTTATCTGGCAGAGATTGCCGAATCTGTGCGCGCTTATCGTCGTCATGTTGAGCAGCA
>CALQJO020000099.1 GCA_943330915.2 Rhodoferax sp. OV413
AGAAAAAACGCTGAAAACGAGATCAACTGCAGCAGGATATGGTTGGCTGCCAGTACATCATCACCAAACTGTGCACTCTGGCGTACGAACCACGCAAAACTGGCTACCAGCAACAGGGTGCGAATCATGATATCGCCGTTGGCGGTCAGGGTTTGTCGCCAGCGGTTTTTGTCGCGTAAACCTGTCATCGGGATAAAGGGCGGCGCCGTCAATTCAACATTGACCGCAGAATTTGATCTTACCCAACGCAGCCTGAGTGCCCGGTATAACAAATACAAACCCAATAACACCGTTGTCCATTCAGCCACTGCGGTGCCCAGCGCAATACCCTGTGCGCCCATTCCCCAGTACCCGGCAAACAGGATATCCAACACAATATTGAGACCATTCAGCACCAGCTGCACCAGCAGCAGTGTCTTGTTCATGCCCAGGCCGATCAGACAACCGCTGATGGCAAACAGCACCAGTGCTGCCGGCGCCCCCCAGATGCGCGCTGCAATATACTCCAACGTGGTGGCTTCAACAGCTGCGCTGCCTTGCAGCAGACTCAGCGATACGCGGGCGATCAAAGACTGCACCAGTATCAGCACCAGACCAATCAACACCGCCATCAACATGGCGCGCAAAAATGCGGCACGAACTTCTATTTCGTCGCGGGCACCCACGGCCTGTGCCACAAAGCCCGTGGTGCCCATACGCAGGAAACCAAAGCCCCAGTACACAAAACTGAAAATAACCGCTCCAAAGGCTATGGCACCCAGATCACTGAGTGATCCGAGATTACCAATCACGGCGGTATCAGAAAGCCCTAACAGGGGGATGGAGGCATTGGCCAGTACCACTGGCCAAGCCTTTTGCAGAATATCGCGGTAGCGAAGTGCCACGGCAACAAGCCTTAACGGAATTCAATCATCGGGGTTTTCAGCCGCCAGTCGCCGCTGTTCAGCTTCGGCTGCCTCTGCGCGGGCATCCTCGATAACCGCCATGATTTCATCAATGTTGGCATTTTCGGCACGGCGTTCAAACTTGCCGGTCAGCACAGCGCCGGGACGCAAAGCACCGCGCTGGTACATGTCCCAGATTTCCGGGCCGTAGAATGTGCCGCGCAATTCAGGGGCAAAACGCCCGAAATATCGGGTCATGTTCTCAACATCGCGGATAAACATGGATGCAGCGCTATTGTTACCCGCTGCGTTCACCGCCTGTGGCAGATCGATAATAACCGGTCCGTCGGCAGCCATCAGCACGTTAAACTCTGACAGGTCACCGTGAATCAAACCTGCACACAACATCTTGACGATATCTTGCATAATGCTGGCATGAAAGCGTGTCGCATCAGCGGCCGACATCTGCACATCATTTAGCCGCGGAGCTACACTACCCTCGGCATCGGTAATCATATCCATGAGCAGCACGCCATCGACGAATCCGTGTGTTTGTGGCACGCGCACTCCTGCAAGATGAAGACGACGCAAGGCATCCACTTCAGCGTTTAACCAGGCTTCTTCGTGCCCGCGCTGACCATAGCGGCTTTTTTTGCCCATGGCGCGGGCATCTCGACTGTTGCGGACCTGACGGCCTTCCTGGTATTGCGCTGCCTGTTTGAAACTGCGCTTGTTGGCTTCTTTATAAATTTTGGCACAGCGTAGTTTGTTGCCACAACGGACGATATAAACCTGAGCTTCTTTGCCACTCATCAATTGACTGATGACCTCGTCGATAAGGCCGTCATCTTCCAGTGGCTGCAAACGGGATGGTGTTTTCATATTGCTGTTACGGGACTCCTGTCAGCAGGTTGTTAATCTTTGATATTACTGAAATTATTGGGAATACCAAACAATGGAAAACACAGCATCTGATAAAGGCTGACAACACTGTCCATGATGAAGGCGGGCAATAGGCAAGCCCAGAGCCTGCGTGCGATGGCGCGTCACCACCTCATCTTTGAAATGAATGGCCTTCTCTCTGATCTCAAAACTATCAATGCGTATGCGCTGTATTTCCTGTCGAAACTCTCGTTCCAGCGTGCGAATTTCATCTGCTATCTGGGTCGCGCGCTTGCTCAAATTATCTCCGACAATCGTGTTTTGAATGAGCGTGTTGTTAGACGATGAGACCATATCGCGAACGCAGAATCTCCACAATCTCGGATTTCGGATTCGCGGGAAGATGAGGTCGTTGTCCTGTAATTTTATCCGCCATACCCAGATAGGTATCTGATACCTGCATCATGGCCTGCAAAGGCAATGGATTGTCACGCGCCAGCGCGATGCGCTCAGGCATCCTATCCTTATTTAACAAGATATCCGGGTCAGGGAAGTGTCCCAGCAAAAACTGTCGGAAAGCTTCTTTGGATTGCTCAACAATAGTGCCCTGACGGTAAGCCGCGCCGTCCCAGATACGCGAGGAATCTGGCGTGCCTACTTCATCCATGTAAATGAGCTTTTCCACGCCGTGTTGATCACGCACATAACCAAATTCAAACTTGGTATCCACAAACACCTGATCAATGGCCGAGAGCGCCTGGCTGATCACTGCAAAACCGTCACTTAACAGCTTTTCATACACATCAACATCGCCACGCGAACTAAAGTTAAACGCGGCAAAATTTCCCAGAATATCCTCACGCGTAATGTTGACGTCATCCGCTTCGGGCACACCTGGGATACCTTTCAGAATACCTTTAGTTGATGGGGTCATCAGCAATTCCGGCAAACGCTGATCTTTCTGCAATCCTTCCGGCAGCTCAATACCACAGAAATTGCGTTCGCCTTTGCTATATGAACGCCACATGGAACCCGTGATGAATTGCCGGCAAATCGCTTCAATCATCACCGGCCGCGCCTTTTGCACAATCCACACAAACGGGTGAGGGATATCCAGAATGTGGCTGTCAGCCAAACCTTGCTGCTTGAACAGCTTGAACCAATGGCTGGCAATCGCATTTAGGGCCGCACCTTTGCCCGGCACACCCGCCATACCACCTTCGGCATGCCAGACACAATCAAAGGCGGATAAACGATCGCTGATCACCATGATAGCCAATGGCGCGTCGGGCATTACCGGATACTGGTGTTCTTTAATCAAACGCGCACTGTCGGCTGCACTTAACCAGTATACCGAGCGAACTTTGCCACTGTGCACGGGTTTGTCTGTGCGGATCGGAAGATCGTTATTTACTGCCAGTACGCTGTCTGCTGGATTCATTACCTGAAAATACCCTGTCTTGGATAATCGTGTGTTACTGCCCGCAAGGCCGGCATCATAGCAGAAAGCACCTCTCGAGAATCAAAGGCTCAAGTTGCACAAACCCACAGGCAAAGGCTCAGAAGCAATTGGCAGGGCGGGGCAAACCCGCAATCCGACTCACACTCAGAGCCGGTTTGCCCCCAAAAAGTTTCATCAGGTAGATACTTTTGCCTTTGTCGGATCCGGCCTGTTTTGCCACCAGTTTAACCAGGGCGCGGGTAGCGGGAGACAATCCGGTCTGCTGATAAAAAGTCTGCACCAGCATAAGTATTTCCCAATGCGCCGCGGACAACTCAATATTTTCAGCAAGCGCCAGTGCCTGAGCAACGTTAACATCCCAGTCACCCAGAACCAGTAAAAAGCCATCCTGGTCAACCGCAACCTGACGGTTATCGCCCATCAGCAACCAGCGCTGTTCTCCGCTGTCACTCATGCTCAGCTCCAGCTCACACTGTTGTTATGCTGACAGACCAGCTGCACAAAGTCGGTATAACTCGCTTTGATGACGTGCTTTCCTACAGAAGGCAAGGCTCGGGCGTTAAGATCTTCCGCGAGGGCATAGACCATCAAATCATCCGCAGCACCAGCCAACATCTGTGCCATCTCAGGCCCGTCAACAGCCGCATAAACCCCGTTTTCTATCAACAGGATAGCGTCACCGTTTCGTACAACTTTTAACGCTGATTGCAAGGCATGGGTCTGGAATGGTGATGATGAGACGATATGCAGGGTACTCATAGGGCGGTCACCACATCAGACGCGTTTATCATTGCGCCCAAGTCTGCACGTGTACACAAACGTACAGGAATCTGCAGATGTGCCTGAGTGAGTTGACGTTCAGACATCGATTCATCAAGGGCATAGACATTGTCGACACCATACAACTCAAGAGCTTGAAGCGCAGCCAGGGTGTTTTTGGCAGCAATACCGTCCGGCGCATGACCGCGCACCAATTGCCACACACCGTCATCCAGAAAAACGTAATTAACCTGCTGCTCAAACACGGCAGAGGCCAGCACCATATCAAGACAAGACTTGGCACTGCTACTACCAAAAGGCGCCTGTCTTGCTAAAAATGTCAGTGTTTTCATGATTTCAGGCTCCAAAGCTAACAACACGGTCGGAGTTCAGGCAGGCATCAACCCACTGCCCAAGACCTGATATCTCGAATCCAGCAGCAAGATTTGCTGCCGGCTTTTGATAACGTGTCGCTTCACTGTTGTTGAGGATCCCGCGCTTGAGTGCAGAGGCAACACAGATCACCGCATCAAGTTGATGCTGCTGAATAAAGTCTGACCATGCGCTGTTGAGATTACGCTCATCCTGGGGCACTACTGTCAACGCGCTTCCTGTGTGCACGCCGTCTTCATAAAAAAATACCCGGTAGAGGGTGTGACCACTGGCGAGAGCCGCGGTACAGAATGACAAGGCGCTTTGCGCACATTGTTGAGAAACAGGAGATCCCGTCACCAGTACACTGATAATCATAAACATTTGCCTGTCTTGTTGAGCACTGCAGATTTTTCCTGCCGCGCGCATTATGCCGCATTGCCAACAACAAAAACAAAAAGCCCCGGACATGCCGGGGCTTTTTTGTGGACATTGTTCTTCAGTGACAGGTTATTCTTCACCACCAAACGCCGTCAGCAGATTCAGCAAACTGATGAAGATGTTGTACAAGGACACATATAGAGTCACTGTCGCCAGAATGTAGTTGCGCTCGCCACCATTAATGATTGAGCCAGTCTGCATCAGGATTGCTGCGCTGGAGAACAGCATAAACGCCGCAGATAATGCCAGTTGCAGGGCAGGGATCTGCAAGAAAATATTGGCAATCACCGCCGCCATAATGACCAGAAAACCGGCCATCATAAAACCGCTCAGGAAGGAAAAGTCCTTCTTGGAAATCAGGGCATACGCCGAGAGCCCGAAGAATATGAAGGCCGTACCACCAAGAGCAGTCATCACCAGCTGTGATCCGTTAGCGCTGGCCATGTAGTAACCAAGGATAGGACCCAGTGTGTAACCCATAAAGCCAGTCAATGCGAACACGCACAGCAGACCCCAGACACTGTTCGCCATCTTGTGTGTCAGGAACAGCAAGCCGTAGAAGCCAATAAGCATGACCCAGATATTGACCGGTGCAGCGTTGGACGCCATAGCAAATGCAGCGGTCAACGCGCTGAATGCCAAGGTCAGGCCTAACAGCATATAGGTGTTTTTCAGAACTTTGTTTACCGCCAGCGACGACTCGCGGCTGAGAGTGGACTCAAGTTGAAACTGACTCATACAATAAACCTCCGGTTAATCAAAAAAAATTCCTTGGTACCCAGTGACAGGGACTCAGGGCTTAAAGTCCGCCACCTCTGAGCAACGAGATCGACTTTCTTGTCATTCTCTTTCAGCGCTTCATCATACGGATGAAAGTAACAAAATCAACGATTTTCGGCCTCTTGCCAACTCACAGCGCGAATACCTGTGGGCAAAAAAGTCAGTTGACTGATAAACAAATTGTAGTAACATGCCGGCTTCGCGCGCTGCGGAGGGATGGCAGAGCGGTTGATTGCACCGGTCTTGAAAACCGGCGAGGATGAAAGTCCTTCGAGAGTTCGAATCTCTCTCCCTCCGCCA
>CALQJO020000100.1 GCA_943330915.2 Rhodoferax sp. OV413
GCCGCTGTTGTCACACCGCAGGCGGGTGTTGTTACGCTGGTGTTTGCTGGCATGCTCATATTCCCGGTGTCTGTTCTGCTCTGCCGCGTGATAGGCGCTTCCGGCAAACACAGCAAAGATAATCCTCTTGGCCCACTGGCACTTGAGGGCACCCTTTGGATGCTTCTGTCTATTCCTATTGCAATCGCCGCCTCGTTATACCGGGTTGAGTGGTTCTTTCCGGCCATGCTTTTTGTGATAGCCGGTCGCTACCTGACCTTTTCAACCTTGTATGGCATGCGTATCTTCTGGCTGCTCGGCGCAGCGCTTGTGGCGGCCGCAAGCTTGTCGATTGTCTTTCAAGCGCCGGTGTTTGTGGGCGCATTAGCCGGCGCGTTGGTTGAGTACGCGGTTGGGATTTTAGTGTTTGTCAGCCACCGGCGTACGCTAGCGCAGCATTGAGGGTTTGTTATGTCTACCGTTATTGGCACTCACGACATTGATGTCATCCCAACCTTACCCAGCCGGTCATTACCTGCAACCATCGCCTTTTATGCAAACCTCGGTTTTGAAGGTGAATTGATTGATGACAATTACGCGATACTGTGTCGCGGGCCCATAGAGCTGCATTTTTTTCCCCATCCCGACTTAAATCCCGCTGAGTGCTACGCCGGGTGTTATGTCCGAATGAACAACGTGGACGATCTGCATGCCGAGTTTATGGCGGCGAACTTGCCAGCGCGTGGCATTCCCAGACTTGAGCGTGTCGAAGACAAACCATGGGGCATGCGGGAGTTTGCACTGCTCGATAATGATGGAAACCTGATCAGGTTTGGTCGGGTTATTTAAGCGCTTGTCGCTGGTTAACCCGAACGGTAAGCTCAGTTAGCCACCTCACGATTCCTATCAAGTATTTGCTATCTGCGCATCAAGCACCTATAAAGTTCAAAGTGAGTTAGAGGAAAACTCAGTTGTTAGGAAATTCCGAATAACTGCCGCCGTCCTTCGCAATTAACCCAAACCACCGGTCAAAAACTGCAACGAATTGTCTCGGTTTAACAAACCACACTCTCTCTAGCGTATATTCCACGCTGTTTTTGTTCGCCTGATCTCTCCAGAGAAGCCCCCGATGACCTATTTGATTCAATATCTGCAGCGCAGAGTGTTAATCCTGACGCTGATTCTCACCTTTAATGTGGGAGGCACGGCGCTAGCGCAAGACAGTGTTTCAGCGCTGACCAAAGCGGATGAAAGCGAATTTGATTTCACGCTGGATGGCAAGCTTGATGAGGCGATCTGGGGCCGGATACCTTATTTTGATGGCATGCGCGTGATTACGCCGGATACCTTGGCGCCCGCTGACTACGAGACGCACACACGCATTTTTTACACGGAACGGGGCATCTATCTGGGGGTGATGAACTATCAACCTGAAGGCTCGATTGTTGCGCGTATGACATCGCGGGATCGTCAGATAGTGCGCGATGGCTTTGTGCTGATGATAGACCCGTCTGGGGAAGGGCTTTACGGTTATGGCATGCGCGTGAATGTCGGCGGGTCGATGAATGACATCACCATCCTGCCTGAACGCCAGTACAACACGCAGTGGGATGGCGCGTGGGATGGCAAAGCCACCGTTGTTGAGGGCGGCTGGATCGCTGAAATGTTTATCCCCTGGTCGATGATGGCGCTGCCGCAGGTGACCGGAGAGAAGCGCCGCATCGGCGTGTATACAGAACGTCAGATTGGTGCAAGCGGAGAGACCTGGTCCTCGCCTGCGCTGCCGGGCACAGGCTCGCAGTTTTTGTCGTCTTTTGATCTTTATGAACTTGAAGATATCGAGCCGCGACGACAAATCACCTATTACCCCTACGTCGCCTCCACCCACGACGCGATCCGCAATGACACGCAAATGCGTGCCGGTGCCGAAGTGTTCTGGCGTCCGTCGTCCAACACGCAATTGTCCGCGAGTTTAAATCCGGATTTTGGCAACGTGGAATCTGACGACGTGGTGGTTAATCTGACCGCCTTTGAGGTATTTTTTGAAGAGAAGCGCTCGTTTTTTCTGGAAGGGCAAGATGTGTTTATCACCTCGCCACGCGCCCGCACCAGCAGTGGTCCGAACGGACCCACCTCCATGCTCAATACCCGGCGCATCGGCAGCGCGCCCCGCTGGGAAATCCCTGCGGGTATCAGCGTGTCACCAACCGATCAAAGTCAACCCAGCGATCTGTTGGGGGCCGTGAAACTGACCGGCCAGAGTGGCAACTGGCGCTATGGCAGCCTGGTCGCGTCTGAAGATGATATGCAGATCCGTGGCACAAACAGGGCCGGGCAGCGTGTCACAATAAACAGCGAAGGTCGCGATTTCCTTGTTGGCCGCCTTGTTTATGAAGACACCTCGGCAGGGGGGCGGCGCTCTATCGGCTGGATGGGAACGGATGTCTCACATACGGGTATCGATGCCGCTGTTAACGGCATTGATTTGCACTATTTTTCGGCCGACACACGCTGGGCGATTGATGCGCAGTTGCTGCACAGTGACGTGAGTGGCACAACCGGTGCCGGTGGTTTTGCTGATATCAGTTACCAGCCGCAACGTGGCCGGCAGCACCGGGTATCACTGGGTTACCTGGACGATTCCCTTGAACTGAACAACCTGGGTTTTGTGAGCCGAAATGATTTTGTGCAAGCAGACTATACCTTCAGCAATGACCGTTCCGATGTTGAAGGACTGCGGGCATTAAGCGACAGCATCAGTGTCATCAATCAGTGGACGACGTCTGGCCGACCCACACGCTTATCGTTGTTTCTCAACCGCAGGTATACCTTTCTGGATAACAGCGCGTTCAGCACCAGTTTGCGTTATTTCCCGCCGCGCGTGGATGACCGTCTGGGCCGCGGCAGTGGTGTGTTTAAAATTCCGGAGCGTTGGGGGATGACGCTGAACTGGAATGACGATCCCAGTAAAAAACTGTCACCCGAGGCAGCTGTCACTGCCGGACAAGAGGATCTTGGCGCCAGATCACTGACGTTCTCTGCCGGCATGACGTATCGACCCATCGACAATTTCTCCGTGCTGTTTAACCTCAGTTATACCGACAGGGAAGCGCTGCTGGTGTATCGGAATAATGGGCGCTATACCAGTTTTGAAGCCACGCAATGGTCGCCAAATCTGAGCATGGATTATTTCCTGTCTGCAAAACAACAGCTGCGTTTCAGTATGCAATGGACCGGACTAAAAGCTTTCGAGGATAGATTTTTCTCGGTAAATCCTGATGACGTAGCGCGGCTGCGCGTCGTCAACAAACCAACGGCAACGCCCGATAATTTTGTGATTAGCCGCATGACTTTTCAGGCCCGTTACCGCTGGGAAATTGCCCCGCTGTCAGACTTGTTTGTGGTCTATACGCGAGGCTCGAATCTACCGGGCTCTCAGTTCGACGATTACGGCAACTTGTTGATAGACGCGTGGGACCAGCCGATTGTGGACACCATCGCGGTGAAATTACGATACCGTTTTGGCTCTTAGTGAGTGTGAGAGGCGCAGGGCGTTGCCGTGCCGGCACCGCCTGCTTTTGAAACGCCTAAGTCTGCCTGTCCAAATAATTACAACTGGCGCTGCCAGGTTTGGGTCTGACAAATACGGAACATACAGCCCGTTACCAACAAGGTGTCGCCTGACAACTCCAGGCGCGAGTTGACGGTGCGGTCATTGCGGGGATCCCAGATTTTCCCATCGTCCCAGTTGGTTGAACCGCTGGCGACCATATCCCAGATCATGCGCTTGCCGGCATGTTCGTAAGGCTGTTCATTGCCCTCGGGATCACGCGCACGCACAATTGTGCCGCACACCTTATCGGTTTCACAGACGTCGATGTTGACTTCCAGATAACCGTCGTCTGTGAGCTCGGTGCGCCAGAGTCCGTTGATGTCTTGCGCCAGAGCGCTGAACGACGCCCCCATCAACAGGGCGCTAAGACATGTGGAAACCAGGGCTGCATTGCGGAGGCGTTTATGAGCGAGGGTCATTACCAGTACCTTTTTTCGTGGAATTTATCATGCTGCCGATTCAGAGAAATTTTTCCTGACCCGTCGAAGAATGCCTCACAATCCCCAGACAAATCAACAGCTGCGCGCAGTAATACGTACCCATCACCGCGATGCCCGAGTACGCAAACGGCGACACAAACCGTTCAACGGCAATCAGGGTGTCGCTGATCATAAAAATCAACGCCCCCATGGCCACCCATAGAAATTGCTGATCGTTGCGAAAACCCGCCGCAATGGCCATCAGGCTGATAGCAATCATGTACGCAGTTACCGGCAACTGCATGTCACCCGCCGCCGGCAAGATCACCAGCATACACACCAGTCCATACACCAGAATCAGCGCGGCCCACGGCAGGCGCCGCGATTGCCAGCGCCGCTGGCTGACAAACAGCACCGTATAGGTGACCTGAGCCAACAAAAACGCGGCCAGCCCCTGCACAAACAAGCCATCCATCGCCAATAAAACATCGCCGATTGCTGACAACATCAGGCCCAGACCCAGCAGCGTGCGCACCCTGCCAGCGGTTCGGGTCAGCGCCAGAAACAGCAACAAGGCGATCGGGATGATCTTGAACAACCAGCGCCAGCCCGTGGGGATCAGGCCTGGCAATGCGATGTAAAACAGACTGAAACCCACAAAGGCTACCAGCCACAGCATGGGGACCTGCGCAAGGATTGGATTGCCGGGGATGTGGGTGGGTGTTGTGGTGGGTGTTGTCATAAATTGTTACTCCCTTTCTAAACTCTTATTTTTGTAATGATGTTGCGAAAATACGCTTATTTGCTGATGAAATCACCCGGCTTTATCTGAGAGACATGTTTGCTTGCCTGACCGCGTTTTCTTGAATCAGACCACTTATCAGCAGCAAATTGACGAGTTTAACTTTTTAGTAACCCACGTATTGCCGTGTCACTTCTTCGTCACCTCTGCGTCACCAATCATCGGCACAATTTCAATACTTTGTGCCCCCAGAGGTTGATCATGCCCTTATCACAATTGTCAGGCGTGTTAAAAACGGTGCTGCCTGCAGCCCCAACAACATCAGAAAAAACGTCATCAGCAGCCGATGAGAATGCCAACGATACTGACTTTCTGTTTTTATGCAGGTCTGAAAAAAAGCGCAAGTATTTCAATCGTGTTGCCGCTGAAGCCTTGGGCGATTACCGCTGCATGATTGCCAGTTACCACAATCTGCCACCAGCACGCGGTCGCGCCCTGTCTGCCGAACGCCTGCAAGATCTGCTGACGCTAGCGGATAAGGAACTGTTCAGCGCACGCGAAGGTCACTGGATGATGCGCCTGCGGCCTCTTATGATGTGGTTTCGCAAACAACAAATCCGCAGCATACACGGGCGTCTCGGCGCTCTGCTGGATGACATCGCACCACGCGCCATTGTGGTCTGGAACGGACGCAAATTTCAGGATCATGTATTGCATGCCGTTAACGAGCGTCGCATTCCGATTGTATATTTTGAGAACGGCGTGTTACCCGCATCAACAACGGTGGATACCCGTGGTATCAATGCAGATATCAGCGTGCCGCGCGACCCGTCAGTTTACCGCTCAGCCGACGTTGCGAGCTTGAATGTTAACCCGATAATTGATCGACAGCCGCGTAAAGGTTTGTTGAAAAAAGCAAGCCCAAAGGTCTCTCCGGCAGACGTTTGCGACGGCATAAACATATTGCTGCCGTTTCAGAAAGAGCGTGATACGCAGATACTGGAACATTCACCGTGGATACGCAGCATGCCCGCGCTCGTCGGCGTGGTGACCGACGCTTTGCGCAGTGCGCACCTAGGGTCTTATCGC
>CALQJO020000101.1 GCA_943330915.2 Rhodoferax sp. OV413
CTCACATAATTCTCCAACTCACGCAAAACTCTCTCCAGATCCTTGGCCTCTTTTTTGGAGACACCACCTAGTATATCAATCGCATGTCGAAGGCGGGCGCGACTTATATCCAATCCGAGAATGAACATAGCATCAATCACTGATGTTGATACCGCCTTACCGGTAATTGCGATGAACAGCGGAAACAACGTTTCTCGAATCTTGATATCCAGAAACTGAGCCAGCGTCTGACAGAGCTGCTCAACACCTTCTCGTGACCACTCAGGTAATTGCTCAAGTTGCCACACAGTCAACTGCAGAATTTTTTTGCAGTCATCTGATGTCAGTTGTTTGTGCTTAAAATCAGCATCAGAAACCGGCAGTAGCCCACTCAGAAAGAATCCCGCCAAAGGAATTACGTCACTTAATCGCTCCACCCTATCCTTCAGCAACGGGATGATTCGCGAAATCCTCACCGGATCGAAAGCCCATTGAGAAAATGCGGCCACGAAGTCTTCAGCGTCAAGATTCTCACGTATATACTTTCCATTTAACCAGTCCAGCTTCTCAACGTCAAAAACTGGCCCCCCCAGTGATACTCTGTCAATATCAAATGCGGATTGCATCTCCTCGATTGAGAATTTTTCACGCCCGTCCGGCATAGTCCAGCCCATCATACCCAGATAATTTATCAGCGCTTCAGGCAAGTACCCCATATCCTTATAGTAAGAAATGCTCGTTGGATTCTTGCGTTTGCTAAGCTTGCTTTTGTCAGGGTTACGCAGCAATGGCATATGACAGAACTGCGGAGGCTGCCAACCGAAGTGTTGGTACAACAACAAGTGTTTAGGTGTGGAGTTAATCCACTCCTCACCCCGGATCACATGGGTTATCTCCATCAGGTGATCATCAACAACATTGGCAAAATGGTAAGTTGGTAAATGATCAGACTTCATCAACACCTGCATATCAATCTGTTCCCAGGCGATACGAATTTCCCCCCGCAAGCGATCGGTGAAAACACAATATCCCTCTTCGGGCACCCTCATACGAACAACATAGGGCTGTTTCTCAGCGTGTTTCTTCTGCAGTTCTTGCTCGCTCAGCGACAGGCAATGGCCGTCATAACCCGGTGTCTGGCGATTTTCAGTTTGGCTCACTCTAAGCGCATCCAGGCGTTCAGCAGTACAAAAACAACAGAACGCCTGGCCATTTTCCAATAGCACATCGATATGTTTTCTATAGATATCACTGCGCTGACTTTGACGATATGGCCCATGTGGACCACCGACATCCGGACCCTCATGCCAGTCGAGCCCCAGCCAACGCAAAGCCTTCAGGATGTCCTGTTCAGAACGCGCGGTACTGCGTGTCTGATCCGTGTCCTCAATTCGAAGTATGAACTCGCCCTCATGCTGCCTTGCAAAGCAACGATTGAACAAAGCGATGTAGGCAGTCCCCACGTGGGGATCTCCCGTTGGGGACGGAGCAATTCGTGTACGAACCTTGGCCATAGGTCTCCTGTCTGGCGTGTATCTGTTTAACGCTGATCAAAACAGAATTATACGTTAAGCACTGTTATTGCTCCACGATACAAACTGCTTTGTTATAATCCTCTGCCCATTTAGGCTCACACCAATCAGCAACAACTCACACGATTCAGGTATTGCCAGGTGCTAACATCCGTCAGTGAAAATTCTAATGCCTCACCCGTGCTTCAGGCTGGGGTCACATCACACCGATTTTGTGTCGCCCCAATGCTGGATTGGACAGACAGGCATGAACGGTATTTTCTGCGCCTGTTAAGTCATCATGCCCGACTCTATACAGAAATGGTGACTACAGGAGCTCTGCTGTTTGGTGATACAAAGCGCCACCTGGACTTCAGCCCTCAAGAACACCCGCTTGCCCTGCAATTGGGAGGTAGCGATCCTGAGGCGCTGGCCAAGTGCGCGGAATTGGCCAACCAATGGTCTTACGATGAAATCAACCTCAATATTGGCTGCCCCAGTGACCGAGTCCAGTCAGGTAAATTTGGCGCCTGCCTGATGGCTGAACCTGAACTTGTTGCAAAATGTATTGTTGCCATGAAAAACGTTACAGATATTCCGGTCACCATAAAATCAAGAATTGGTATCGACGAGCACGACAATGATGCGTTTTTGTCGCAGTTTATGCAGGTTGTTCATAATGCCGGGTGCAGGATTTTTATCGTGCATGCACGCATTGCAGTATTGGCAGGACTGAGCCCTAAACAGAACCGTGAAATACCACCATTGAACTATGACAGGGTTGCTCGAATGAAGGAGACATTTCAGGACAGCCTTATCGTTCTGAATGGAGGCATCAACTCTCTGGAGCAGGCGCAACATCTATTGCAGATATTCGATGGTGTCATGCTGGGCAGAGAAATTTATCATAATCCATATCTGCTGGCTCAAGTCGATCAGCGCTTGTTCGATGCCGATACTGAATCGCTGACACGACGCGAAGTCATGGAAAAATTTATACCCTATGTTCGTGATCAACTGCAGGCAGGGGCAGCATTGCAACACATGACCCGTCATATCCTTGGCTTGTATAAAGGCCAGCCCGGTGGAAGGCTTTTCAGACGTCATCTCAGCGAAAATGCATGGAAAAAACACGCGGGCATCAGTGTCCTTGAAGATGCATGCGCACTTGCGGAATCTAACTAAAGCAGGGGATTTTTTAATGATTGTCAGTATAAAAAAATTTTTTGAAAATCAGCTTAAGTTTCAACCAACAGAGACACCCGCACTGAAAAACCATCGTCTGCAACTGGCCAGTGCTGCACTGATGATTGAACTGCTTAAGACAGACCGGCACATCGATGAGCGTGAAACATCCGCCGTTAAGCGCCTGCTATTGAATACATTTTCATTGACAAACGAAGAACTGGATCAGTTGATAAAACTATCAGAACGAGAGGCTGCCGAGGCTATTTCTCTCTACGAGTTTACCAGTTTGATAAATGAGGCTTACAGTTATGAGGACAAGCTGTTACTGGTAGAAAATTTGTGGAGCTTGGCGTTAGCGGACGATCACCTCGACAAATATGAAGAACAACTGATACGAAAGACCGCTGACCTTATATACCTATCGCACAGTGACTTTATCAAGACCAAACTTAAAGTACGCGATAATCTGAAAGCAGGGACATCGGACAACTGAGCTGAAGATGTCAGTCCCATTCATCGTCACCCCAGTTTTCCTCGACCTGGCCGTCAAGCACCAGATACTGTCGTTGCTGTATGTAAGCTTCGCGGGTAAACAGATACTGGTCCCCCATCATCAGAGAATCCACTACCAAGACCGCAACGCGTTTATCCACCTGTTGTAATACAAAAGTTCCGTTACGGATAGCCGGGTCATCGTTATAAGTCATCGGATCAGTGAAGGTATCTACTATCAACCCGAAGGTATCGCGCACATTACTTGGACCAAACAGAGGGAGCACCATGTATGGGCCCGGCCCAACGCCCCATCGACCCAAGGTCTGTCCAAAATCCTCGTCATTTCTTTCCAGACCAGCTTCTGTAGCCACGTCGATCAAGCCGCCCAGACCAACCGTTGTATTTAACAATATTCTGCCGCTGTCAGAAGCTGCGTCCCCAATCTTAAGTTGCAAGACGTTGTTCAGCAGTACCGTCACGTCAAGAATATTAAAAACCACATTACTGACGCCTCGTCTGGCCAGCGAAGGCACGATGCGAACGTACGTGGTGGCCACCGGGCGGAGCACAACCGTATCCAGGTACTCGTTAAATGCGTAAACCCGAAAGTTCCATGACTCCCACGGATCACTTTCCGATGCATGACCAACCTGAACGCCAATGCAAAGACATGTCACCATCAGAATCCGACTGATCCTTGCCAATTTTAAGATTCCTAGCACACAAACCTCCCGTGACCAACCCGTGCGGCGTTCTGAAACAATGCTTTAAGGTTCGCGGCATTCGACTGCCCGGCGCAGGGCGCGCATTATCACAGATTCAGTACTTACTGAATATCCCCTAACCTTGCCTGATCGATCAGCTTCGCCAGCTTTTTCGCGGATACGGGCCTCTTTGTGCCAAGAACCTGAGCAAACAGTGACACCCTTAACTCCTGAACAAGCCATGGAAATTCGGGCAAACTACCTGGCCGGAATTTAAGTAACTCACCATATTGCAACTCAAGGGAGTTGATGACCGTGATACTCTCATCATCTTTAATCTGAGCAAATGGCGCCCTTTCAAGCCGAAATCTCAATCCTTTAAGGTATCTGGGATACTCCCAAAGCCAAGTATCAGCAACAGATGCCGGAAATTGATCATCGACCAAAACTCGTAACTGTTTCGTGACATCCTGCCTGGTAGCTAACGGAGCCAGACTCAGGGATCTGTTGAGTTCAAAAATTGATTCATACACCTCCTTGAGAAGGCGGCACACCCGATCCGCGATTACCACAAGATCTGACCGATGCCCAGCCAGTTTTTTTTCAAATTCAACCTTGGTCAACGCCACACTTTCATCAAGATGAAAGGCCAGACGATAGATAGCCAGCAAGGTATTGTCTTGCCAACTTAGCTCTTGTGCGACGAGTTTCAGACCCAAGGCTTGCTTCAATGACCGCATTTGCCTGAGTATCAGATCGCGTTGCTGCACAGTTCTGAACATTAACAATCGAGCAAATCCATTTTGGGAAATCTGCCACGACTTATCCGGGGAGTCACACAGAACAACCGAGACGGAATTTTTGTCATCCTGAATAGCTGGATAACGCAGCAAAGTCAGACCCTGACGTATCTCCAGAGACTCTGGCAAATCAACGAAACCCCAGTCAGTAAAACCTGCCTTTTCAATATTGTGCCTGATATCGGTCGTCTGTTTTGTGGGCAGCAACAACTGCTGTTTGAGTTTTGCAATATCCTGATCCGTGGCAAGCAGACTTCCTCGCTCATCAAGCACCCTCAATCTGGGCAAAAGGTGTTTGGGGATGTTTTGATAATCCCACTGATCCGGTTGAATTCGAATTCGCTTGAGCCTCCATGCGCTGTCAGCGAGTAGCTGAGCCAGAGAATGTTTGTTGCTCGCCTCTGCTGTAGCCAGCACCTGCTCAACAAAATCTGGCACCGGAACAAAATTTTTACGCAATGCCTTGGGCAAACTTTTAACCATGGCAACACATCGATCATGAACTAAACCTGGCACAGCCCACTCAATGTCAGCAGCATCCATATTTGGCAGCAGGCCTAAAGGCACATCAATTGATACCCCATCGTCATCCGCGCCAGGTTCAAATCGATACCTGATTGGTAATGGATTCTGCACAATAAAAGTTTGATCCGGAAACTCGATTGCAGAAGACTCGTCGATGGAACGCACAGAGACGTCTAACAGCGACATACTCAGTAAAGTTGAATTTTTATTGGCCTGCTTTTGGCACCAGGCGCTCAGGCTTGCCAGACTGTTGACATCGGCAGGTAAACGCGTGTCATAAAATGAATACAACACATCATCACTTACCAAAATGTCCGGTTTGCGTTCTTTCTCTTCTTGCTTACGTAGCTCGTCCAGCAATTGTTGATTATGTTTATAGAACGAAAGGTCGGTCTCCAACTGCTCTTCTACCAGAGCCTGACGGATAAAAATGTCGCGGCAGAGTACTGCATCCACAGAAGAGAAAGATATCTGCCGCTTCTCAATCAGAATTAGCCCGGA
>CALQJO020000102.1 GCA_943330915.2 Rhodoferax sp. OV413
ATCAGCACCTGCATGTCGCCCTTTTGAGGGTGGGCAACGCCCGGCGGTAACCGGGGCATGAGCGAGGAACCATAAAGACGCCGCAGGCGTCGTTCCGAGTAATGCCCCGGTTACCGCCGGGCACACGCCAAACAAAAAAATGGCGACACCAAGGCCGCCATTTTCCCGCTCAAACTCCAGCCTTACCGACTAAAGCCCGACAACCGATATTGCACAAACGGCTCCATCAACCGATACCACCAGGAACTCGCCTTCACCGGCTGCTCCAGACTGACCAGACAGATACAATCGGTATCCAACGTTGCTGTTGGCTGATGACGCTCACCGGCATAACGAACCACAAAATCGCCCTTTACATACTTGCCGTCCGCGTCAGAGAAACTGCCCTTCAGCAGCACCGTGATTTCTTCGCCACGATGCTCATGCTCTGGCATGGGGCGACCGGCTTTGATGTCATAAATAGCAGTCTGGCGGTCTTTACAACCTACATCCACGGGCGCAATGCGCAACGAATTTCCGAGATTTACCCAGTTCAATTTTTGCAGACTTCCACCTGCAAGTTTTTCGACCACTCTGGGAATGCCGGTCGCGTCGAGCGCAGATTTATTTGCAATGCTGCCCGCTTGCACTGAGGGCGCAGGCTCTGAGGACTCGATACGCTGCATAAGGCTTTCAAAACCATCGTTATCGTCAGCCACAGGCTCCAGCCGCACCATCATCTGCGCAGCCACATCACTGAGTTGCTGCACGTGGGCGCGACATTTGCCGCAGAATTCAAGGTGTGCAGAGACACATACCGCCTCAGACAAGGGCAGGCTACCTGCGGCAAAGTCTGTCAAAAATTTTGAGTCTGGGTGAAAAGAGACCATTTTGTTACCTGGAAAATTTATCAGCCCTCACGGGACTTGTTGTCGAAAAAAATTATCGGTCTATCAAAATCTGCATTTTGTTAAGCGCCAACCGGATACGGGATTTGACTGTACCTAAGGGCAGACTCAGTTCTTCCGCAACTTCATTGTGCGATTTGCCTTCCATAAATGCTTTATAGAGCACCTGTACCTGCTCTTCGGGCAATGTTGCCATGGCCTGCTTGATCACTTGTTCTGCACGCCTCTGCTGCATATCCACCAGAGGCTCGGGGGATTCAGCATCATGCCAGATGTCTTCGATATCGATCTCACGGTTATTGCGATCATTGCGACGGATAAAGTCGATTCGGGTGTTTCTTGCGATGGTGAATATCCACGTATTCACGCTGGCCTTGGCCGGATTAAAGGTTGCTGCTTTGTTCCACACCTTGATCAGTGCTTCCTGCGTGATCTCTTCGGCTTCAGCGCGATTGGCGCCTGAACCCATACTTTTCAGCAAAAACGCTCTGATTAACGGGGAGAAATGTTTGTAAAGCACCTGAAAGGCTGCTCTGTCACGTTTGACAGCGACCAGACGCACGCTTTCGGCCCACAAGTCGGGGGTCGTACTGCGATTGTGTTGTGTAACTGCACTTTCCATATCGATGTTATTGTCCACGTGGAGGCCGGCCTGCTCGTCTACTTTTGCCGGTATTGTGTGTAGACAAAATGTCTTACGCAAGCACTTTCAGCGTGGATCACCCGAGTTTGCATTAGATATCTGATCCAACTGATTTCTGCATCCGTATCAACCGCTAATTACCTACGCTCATCTCTCGAGTTAAGACACATGGCCACCGAAATGCTTTCAGTCAGCGACAACCTGCGCGCTGCCTTGCTGAACGACTTCAAGGACTTCTATCGCAGTCCGGGCATTGCCAGTCTTGAGAATATTCAACGCGTTTACACTCAGGACGTCGAATTCCGCGACCCAGCTCATTCTCTACACGGTCGTCTGGCCGTTAAAAACCACCTGCGCGGCCTGTACGCCAACACTAAACACATGCGGTTTGACTATCTGGAAGAGCAGATAGCAGAGAATACGGCAACCATCGTCTGGCAGATGACATTCAGCCATTCAAGCCTGAATGGCGGAAAACCTGTCCAAGTGCGCGGTGTGACGCTGATCCGCTTTACCGACCGCATCTATTATCACGAGGATTTCTTTGATCTGGGCGCCATGCTCTATCAACACGTGCCTGTGCTGGGCTCGGTCATCAGATACCTCAATAATCGTTTAAGCGCCTAGTTGTCGGAGGTTGCGCATGACCATCGGGCACATCGCCACTGGCAGACATATCTGGATCACTGGCGCCGGGTCCGGCATCGGCAAATCACTCGCACTTCTTTATGCTGCCCAGGGCCATCACGTTGTGATCAGCGGGCGCACTCTCGACAAACTACTTGAAGTCAGCGGGGATGCCGCAGCGCTGCCGGGAAAAATCTCCTGCTTACCCTTTGACGTCAGTGATTCTGAGGCAGTGCCGGCGACCATCGAGGCGCTTCAAGCAATTGTGCCTCACATTGACCTGGTCATTCTCAACGCAGGCACCTGCGAATACATCAAAAAGCAGTACCTCGATCCGGCATTATTCCGACGCGTGATGGATACCAATTTTTTTGGCCTCGTGAACTCCATTAATGCGGCATTGCCGCTACTCAAAGCCGCACCTACAAGACCTCACGTGGCAGGCGTCTGCAGTCTTGCCGCGTTTATAGGGTTCCCGCGCGCCGAAGCTTACGGTGCATCCAAAGCGGCAGCTAGCTACCTTTTGCATTCGGTGCGCACTGATTTCAGCAGCCTGATGGATGTCACTGTGGTTAATCCAGGGTTTGTTACCACGCCCATGACCGCCGCTAATGACTTCCCCATGCCCTTTGAAATGCATGCCGATCAAGCGGCAGTGCGAATCGCCAACGCGCTTCAAAAACGCCCACTGGAGTATAATTTTCCCGGCCGGCTCACGACCGCGCTTCGCGTGGCGCAACTGTTCAAAGGCCTCTGGTACCGGCAGATGAGCAAAAAGCGCACAACCAAACCCACTGAGAAAAGGACTCCGGCTGGATGAACAGCGCGATCTACTCGGGCATGGTAAGACATAAACGCTTGCACCCGGTGCTGCACCAGTTCAGCTACCGAATCTTTATGATGTATCTGAATCTGGATGAATTAGAGAGTGTTTTCTCGCGGTCATGGCTGTGGTCGGCGCGCAGACCCGCGCTGGCCTGGTTCCGCCGCAAAGATTTCCTGAAGCCTGAGAATCCTGACTTGAAGCAGGCAGTGCTGGACTGCGTTTTTGAAGCCAGCGGAGAGCGACCCGATGGCGCTGTCTGCTTGTTGACTAACCTGCGTTACTTCGGTTACCTCATCAACCCCATCAGCTGTTATTACGTTTTTGACAAGAGCGCGGACTTGCGGTTTGTTGTCGCTGAAGTCACCAATACACCGTGGGGCGAAAGCACTCATTACGTAATCCCATGTGATCGCAGTGCCAACACAAGGTACTGCTTCCAGAAACAAATGCACGTGTCACCTTTTATGCCAATGAATATGACATACCATTGGCGTAGCGGCATTCCGGCGCAGCGACTGAGTCTGAACTTGCAAAACTGGCAGGATGGGCATCAGGTGTTTAACGCCAGCCTGTCATTGACCAAACAAGCCATCTCAACCAGCTCACTCAACCGCATTCTTTTGACGCATCCATTGATGACACTAAAAGTACTTGCTGCAATTTATTGGCAGGCACTGCGATTATTTGTTAAGCGCGTGCCCTTTCAGGCGCATCCTGGGCCAGCAACACTCACAGACCTTGCAACGCCAGATAACCTCAAACATGCTATAAAACGGAGAGACAAGCAATAATGACATCACCGGGGAATCGTCAAACCGGCGCCGTTCAGACAGCCACACGCCCGCAGATGTCAGATGACATTACCGGCCTGCCAATTCAACACCTGATGAGTAAAGCCACAAGGGCTCAGCGTATTGCGCGCAGCCTTTTATTCAGAAAACTCGCGCAGATCCGCTCAGGAAAAATTGTAATTGATGAGGGCAATGCGGTGCACAGCTTTGGTGATGACCATGCAGACGCATTAACCGCTCATGTGATTGTGACACACCCGTCCTTTTATCCTGCGGTGGCATTTAATGGCAGTATCGGTGGTGGCGAATCCTATATGCAGCAGCACTGGCATACACCGGATCTGGTGACATTGGTGCGTATCATGGTCAGCAACATGAGTATGCTGGATGCACTGGATGGCGGGAAAGCGGTGATGGCGCGGGTGATGGACAAACTCATGCATCTTCGCAATCGCAATACGCTTGAGGGTTCCCGCAAAAATATTTCCGCTCATTACGATCTGAGCAACGAATTTTTTGAGACCTTCCTAGACCCTAGCATGATGTACTCGTCGGCGATTTTTCGTGATGAACAACAAAGCCTGCATGAAGCATCAATCAATAAACTCAACCACATCTGCCAGCGTTTGCAACTTAAACCCGGTGACCATCTGATCGAGATAGGCACCGGTTGGGGATCGATGGCCATTCATGCGGCGCGTCATTACGGCTGCAAGGTCACCACCACTACCATTTCCCAGGAACAATTCAATCACGCCAGCAAGCGCGTCAAAGCTGAAGGGCTGGAGGGTCAGGTCGAACTATTGCTCAAGGACTACCGTGACCTGACTGGCAAGTACGACAAACTGGTTTCCATCGAAATGATCGAGGCTGTGGGTCATGAGTACTTCGCAAATTATTTTGAAAAGTGTTCCTCGCTGTTAAAGGCTGATGGATTAATGCTGATACAGGCCATCACCATTTCTGACCAACGCTATGAGTCTGCAAAGCGCACCGTTGACTTCATTCAGCGTTACATTTTTCCGGGTGGCTGCCTGCCCAGCAACAGTGTGATCGCGTGGCACGTAGCCAAACACACGGATCTGCAGATTGTTGGTCTCGAAGATATCACCCGCGACTACGCCATGACACTTGAGCGTTGGCGCAAGACGTTCCTCGGCAAAGTGCGCGACATACAGGCTCAGGGCTTCGGACCCGATTTTATTCGTATGTGGGATTACTACCTCGCTTACTGTCAGGGAGGTTTTATGGAACGAGTCATCCATACCGCACAAATTGTGATGGCAAAACCCCAGCATCGCATGCAAGCCTTGCATGCCAGGATACCCAAATGAGAACAGGCAAGTTGATTGTATTAAGTACTGCTCTGTTTACGGCGATCGCGCTTATGCCTGCGCATAGTCAGGCTCAGCAACAAGCTCAGCCAATACTGCCAGCTCCCGACGAGAGTACCTTGTGGACGATCGGCACCGCGTGGACTCCCGACAAATCTGCGGTGCTGTACTACGAGTATCATTTTGCCGAAAATCCCGATCTGCAGCTGTCAACGCGAGTGCAGTACCGGCGTGCAGACGGCAGCGTCTTTGCGGAGAAAACCATTGATTACTCGCGCTCGCTGACCGCACCGGACATAGAGCATATCGACTATCGCAACACTGCAAGAATCAGCACCGAAATGACAGACGATACCCGGGCGGCCATGATCAGGGTGGGATTTCAGGCACATGACAGCCCGCGTTACCGCGAGGAATTACTTGCTCATCGGGACTCGGTGGTGGTTGATGCCGGATTCGACCCCTTTGTGCGCAAAAACTGGGAGTCACTGATTACGGGGGAATCCGTCACTGC
>CALQJO020000103.1 GCA_943330915.2 Rhodoferax sp. OV413
GTGATCCCAGGAGATACGGTGTTCAAACTTTATGACACCTTTGGCTTTCCTGTAGATCTCACTGCTGATGTGGCGCGCGAACATGGTTTGACTCTGGATATGGATGGATTTGATAAGGCGATGGAAGGTCAGCGTCAACAGGCGCGAGCTGCCAGCCAGTTTAATGCAGTCGAAAAATTGCCAATTGAAACGACGGTTGCAACAAAATTTGTTGGATATGAACACCTGCAACATCAAGGCAAAGTATTGGCGATTTACCAAAACTCGCAGTCAGTAGATTCGCTGATAGGCGGGGCTGATGCTGTCGTATTACTGGATAATAGTCCATTCTACGGAGAGTCTGGCGGTCAGGCGGGTGACAAAGGCATCCTTGAAATCAGACAAGCTGGTCATGTTTCAACAAAATTCTACGTTTCTGATACACAAAAGCAGGGTGAATATGTCCTGCATAAGGGTAAGCTCCAGCAAGGTGGCCTTAAGGTTGGTGATACCTTGAGCGCCGAAGTTGATGAATCCACCCGTCGGGCCACCATGTCCAATCACTCGGCGACACACCTGCTCCATGCTGCCTTGCGTTTTGTGCTCGGAGAGCATGTCACTCAAAAAGGTTCACTTGTGACAGCCGATAGATTGAGATTTGATTTCTCGCACTCTGCACCTGTTTCCGCTGTCGACCTTCAAAAGATTGAACAGCTCGTCAACACACAGGTGCTTACCAATCTTCCAGTTGCAAAGCACATAATGTCTATCGATCAGGCTATGCAGCTCGGAGCGATGGCGTTGTTTGGCGAAAAATACGGCGATGAGGTTCGTGTTGTTTCGATGGGCGAATTCTCCACGGAGCTTTGTGGGGGTACACATGTCGAGCGCTCCGGCGATATAGGTTTGTTCAAAGTGGTGTCTGAGTCAGGCATTGCAGCTGGGGTAAGACGTATTGAAGCCGTATCCGGCATGGGTGCACTGGCATTCGTGGCTAAAGAGGAAGCTGTACTCCATGCGCTGTGTGATTTACTGAAAACGGGCGAAGATAACTTGTTCGACAAGGTGCAACAGTTGATCGACCAACAGAAAAGTCTTGAAAAATCCCTGGATCAGATCAAGTCGAAACTTGCGACTGCGGCAGGCAGAGATCTGGCAGCTGATGCTGTTGACATGGGTGGGTTCAAGTTGCTCAGCAAAAAGGTTGAAGGTTTCAATAGTAAAACGTTAAGAGAAACCGTAGATCAACTCAAAAACAAGCTCGGCTCTGCAGTTGTGGTGCTCGGGATGGTCGAGGATGGCAAAGTGTCGTTGGTTGCTGGCGTAACACAAGATCTGATAGACAGAATCAAGGCTGGGGATGTTGTAAATCATGTAGCGTTGCAGGTAGGTGGTAAAGGCGGTGGTCGCCCGGATATGGCAATGGCCGGGGGAACTGATGCGGATAGTCTTGATTCTGCGTTGGGTTCTGTTGAGGATTTTGTCAAAAACCTCTCCTGACCTTTAGATTTCAATAATGTATTGATTTACGTTTGGTCATCGCCCGCTTGGCTAAACGGCTTTTATGGCGCTTTTTTTGGGAAAGGTTGGCGGCACGTCAGTCAGGTCTGTTATACGCATCGAAGCCGTGGCGGATAGGGTGAAGTGCTGGGAATGAAAACATCGTGCTTGTTTCAGCGATGAGCGGTGACATCAATAGTTTTATTGCGTTGGCCGAGCAGATTCATGACCATGCCAGTTCAGTCCAGTTCAGTCCGGTCCACCAAAGACTGATTAATTGCAGTCCAACGGTTCGCAAGTGACGATGGCGCTATTGACCGCGGCATTGCACTAATGAGTATGCGCTACCAAACCTTTTACCGGCGCACTGGTTCGCATACTGTCTGATACCGCGCATACACGTGCCGTTATCAGACAAATAGATGATCAGGAGTTAAGGGCCGAGCAAGCTAATTGTGCTTGTGGCTATAATCGCCTTGAAGCGGGTAGATTGAAACAGCAATATGACGACTTTGGGTCGAGGCGACTCTGATACCTCCGCAGTCCCCCTTGCCGCGGCGCTAAAAGCGGATGAATGTCTGATCTATACCGATAACAAAGGGGTACATACGACAGATTCCTGTGTGGTTGCAGATTCACGATTGCTGCGTACCATCAAGTTTGAAGAAATGCTGCAACTCGCGAGTCTCGGCGAGGAAGTGCTGCAAATCCGACCAGTTGAATTTGCAAGCTAATACAAAGTGCCATGGCGTCCATTGTCAATTTTTTGGGATGATCCGGGCACTTTGAACAGTCTTGAAAGAGTTACGAAAAAGTAATCACCACTAATCTCATGTACAGCGTTTACATGCGATGAAGCAAAAGTAACCGCATCAGGTGTGCCGAACGTGCCAGGTGTGCCATATAAGGTGCTCGCGGCTGTTGGTGATGCAGGAATCGTCATTGGAAAGCTATCTTTGGTGAGTGTTGGTATGCGATCGCATTCCGAAGACGCCAGCTCGATATTCAAAACCCTTGCTGATGACTGAATCAATATACAAATGATTACAAAATCGGAAATTAAAAAATCCGTTGATCGAATAAGATATGTAGAACTTGCAGTGAAAGCATTGCATGTAGCATTCGGATTAGGGAACTAAGTGGCCATATATGCCACGCGGACGTTTGTTTTGGGCAAATGCCTGCAAAGAATGGGTTGAACCGGACTGGCGATGGCCGGTTCGAAAGGGAATCGGCAGAACTAACGTAAATCCGCGAGTGCTTTTCAGGAATCAGCGACCAGCCTTGCATGGAAATCATGAGTGGGAAAGGAGAGACATCATGTTAATTTTAACGCGCCGAATTGGTGAAACACTGATGGTGGGCGATGATGTGACAGTGACAGTACTTGGTGTAAAAGGTAATCAGGTGCGAATCGGAGTAAATGCTCCTAAAGATGTTGCTGTTCATAGGGAAGAAATTTATCAGAGAATTCAAAAGGAACGCGGAGATTCCGAGGGAGACGACACTCTGGGTAATGTTTGAAAATGTAGATATCAGTTCTGCCATTTTTCAGAACTTGTGCTATGATTGCGCCCGTTTTGGAGAGATGGCCGAGTGGCTGAAGGCGCGCCCCTGCTAAGGGCGTATAGGTTAATACCCTATCGAGGGTTCGAATCCCTCTCTCTCCGCCAATTTTGTGCGCATCAAAACAGGCCGGCATCATCTTGTGATTGCCGGCCTGTTTTTTTTGTACATAATGCATTTGTTTTCATGTTTATTCCCGCTTAATTATTGTTACTTGATAGGGTATAGCTTCGCAGCCTGAAATTTTTACCATGGATTGCCTAAATTTAAAAACGTATTCAAGGCCCATAACACTGAATTGCAGGCTGGTTTACACAGGAATGCATTCGCCTTCTCTAGCAATAACATGTTTAAACATACAGTCACTGATTGCAGCAGATTTCACTGCATGGATCTGAAAAAACAGAAGTACTCAAAACTGCCGCCCCTGCCAAGCTTAACAGGACTGTTGACTAGATTATTGATGCTTTCATGATGATTCTTCTGGCATGTAGACGATTGAGTGTCAACGTGACACAAAGATCTAGATATCTTGGCCCAACAAGATCAATGCAGAGATTGCGCAATTTCAATTCTATTCAAACAATACATTTGATTATTCGCTGTCAAATTATTGATTTTAAGGACATTCATGCGTAGTCATAAATCAGCTTGCATACGATTAAAACACTTAATGACAACACGAATTTAAATGCGAATGAACATGACGTTGCCGAATTTAGTGCTTGATTTCCTCTTTTATCGGTATGCAAATATAAACAAATTCATGATACCGTTGACCAGTCGGCAGCCAGTCCAGCATTAAATGTAATGCTGCCAAAAATAGAAATTAGAATAAAAATGATAAGAGGTAACAGCCATGCAACCTAGAATGCTACGGCTAGCGTTATTTGTCAGTTCAATCTTTGCTTGTACTGATTCAGATCCTGTAATTACGATTCCTGACGCAACCGGTTTTTCGCTTGAGGTGGTGTCCAGTCGTGCCGACCATGTCACCGGGGGCACCGCGTTGCTGACATTGAACGGAGACGACAGTCAGATAGATCTTGCACTGATTCAGTTCCGGGCCAGTGGCCTCAATCTTGAAGTGTTGAGGACAAGCATAACTGCTGACTCTCAACACTGGTTGATTGGTGGGATACCAACAGGCTCAGTGACAATAGACGCCATCAGCGGCACAGGGCAGCAATTAGCCAGCATTGAAATTGAGTCACACCCGATCAGTGGCCCGATTTTTTCGGGACCGCAACAATATCCATTTGTATGTAGCAGTGTACTTGAATGGGGCGTTCAGCCACTTGTGGATCATAAGGAGGAGTGGGGCTTTCCGGTTTTTGATGATTCAGGTGATGTCATTGGCTACAGCAAGGATTGCTCGATAGAACCGTTTTTTGAGTATCAATATCGAAATACCAATGGCGAGTATCTGGCTATGCCTGATGATGGTTCGCGGCCAGCGGATATGTCCACCACCACTCTCACCGACGGTCGCCTGGTTGATTTTGTCATTCGCTGGGAGCGCGGCACCATTAACCGTTTTCTCTACAGTTATGCCATTCTTGCCGATCCCTCGGATCGCTCTGTCAGCCCTTTAGATCCGGGTACGGTTAACTGGAATGGACGATTGCTATTTCATTTTGAGGGCGGAGTGGGTGTAGGACATTTCCAAGGACGGATAAACGCAGGGAGAGCTCGCCTTGCAGAAGCTCTGGAACAAGGTTTCGCCGTTGCATACTCCTCTGGAAATCGTACGGGTGAACATTACAACCTTCAGGTGGGTGGTGAAACCGCACTGATGGTCAAAGAGCACTTCATCAAGCGATTTGGGCCACCGCTTTACACAGTGGCAATCGGCGGGTCGGGAGGTGCGATCCAGCAGTATGTTTATCAGCAGAATCATCCTGGGTTAATTGATGCCGGAGTGCCTCAGTATTCATACCCGGATATGGTTTCACAGACTATCCATGTAGGTGATTGTGAGTTATTGGAGCACTACATGGACGTAACAGACCGTGATAATCCGAAGTGGCAGATTACCAATAATCGCAGCATGCTGATTGGTTTTAACTCAACTGATGCCGTTCCTGATCCACTGGCTGAAATAAAACGACAATTGGGGTACGCCAGCGCACCGGGTTCCAACGAGTGCATTCCCGCGTGGCGTGGTCTGACACCATTGAGCATGAATCCGCATTATGGTCAGGTGCGCGAGCAAGAAAAGATGTACCCGCCAGGAATTATGGATTCAGTTCAGTGGACACACTACGAAGACTTAAAGAACATTTATGGTGTGGATGCTAACGGTCAGGCAAGAGTACCTTGGGACAACGTGGGCGTGCAGTACGGATTGCAGGCGCTGACAGAGGGAAACATCACTGAGGAAGAATTCCTCGATCTGAATGCCAAGATTGGCGGGTGGAAACATCCTTCCGAGATGGTTCAGGAAGGTTTCCCCTTTTTGGGAGAGCCGACTGCAGAGAATTTTGA
>CALQJO020000104.1 GCA_943330915.2 Rhodoferax sp. OV413
AACGGCCAAGGTCTGCCCCTGTTCCACGAGATCACCGTTGGTGACATGGAGCTGCTGTATGACACCGCTGCGATTGCCATAGACTTTGACTTCGCCATTGGCAGCAAAAATGAAACCACGCACATTTTCTGTCTGTTTGATGTGCGCAGATGCAGCAAACCCGAGTACCACAACCAAAATAGCAAGTGCAGACAACACTAAAAATCGCAGTGACAAGGGTTGATAGAACACCGGGTCGCCAAACATGTTGTCATGCTGAGCTGTCAGCACTTCACGTCTGAACAAGTTTTCACGCATCAAATACCGCTCCCCGCTGATGAAGCGTTCCATCGCCTTCCTGCGCATGAATCTTGCAAAGTGCTGAAAAAACACCACCTCGGTTGTCTAACCAGCGCAAGGGAGTCGTTGTCCGCAGCAAAATTTCCAGAGTTGCTGACAAAATCAGGCATTAGTCTGGCACTGCTCTTGAAAAGTATCAGACATGTACGCTGACCTCCTTCCGAGTGTAAGTCTGCGCGCAAGGCAAACTCTTGATTCCAGAATCACCTGCTTTTCTGTAGTCGGTGTACACATCAAGACATCGGGAACGTAGCGGTTTTCCACTCGTGGTCAATGGCAGGCTGGCGGCAGGCAGAATCAGAACATCATGAGGAATGACACCGAAGGTATCGCACACCAGATTTTTAAGTTGCCGTTCAAGTTGCGCGGCACCTTCCAAGGGCTGAACTAACTTCCTGCTGCGATGCTCTGCCAGTATCACAAAAGAGTCGATATCGTCGATCTGAATACCGACGGCAACACAGCGCTGTAATCCTGTATCAACGGTCTCCAGTTGCAGTAAAGATTCGATATCCTCAGCATGCAGACTGCGCCCGCGGACTGTAATGACATTCTTGAGGCGGCCCGTGAAATACAAGCGGCGATCCTGAATGAATCCCAAATCGCCTGTGCGAAAGAAGCCACCAGACCCATCAAGCGCGAAATTAAAATGACGCCTGGACAAGAGTGATTGATGATAATACCCGGGAGAAATGGACGCAGATCCGATCCATATCTCACCCACGCACCCCTCCGGACACTGCTTTAACAAAACCGGATCAACAACTCTGATATCTGAACCACCATTGTTTTGTGTGTCATCAGGCGCGCCGATGCAGACATAAATCTCATCGCCTTTGGCGCCTGGCGACAACGTTATGCCTTTGACGCCACATACATAAAGTGTCGACTCAGCGAGACCATAACAGGCGAACCATACGTCTTCTGAAAAGCCGTGCCCCGCGTAACGTTTTTCAAATTGTCGCAAGGTATGTGCTGCGATACGGTCCGACCCGCAGTAGGCAATACGCCATTGCGCCAGTTGCAAGGATGTGTGCAGTTTCCGGTTTTGCCTGGTACAAAACCCGAATGCAAACGCCGGCCCGCCGCTGATCGTCACCCGGTACTTTGAAATTGCATCCAGCCAGAGTATCGGGTCTGCCAGAAAGTCAGTCGGGTTCAGAAAATAGTTATGGATGCCCGCGTACAAGGGCTGCAATACATGTCCTATCAAGCCCATATCGTGATGCAAGGGTAACCAGCTCAGCCCGACGTCGGTATCCGTGCAGGAAAACGCACGGCTGATGGCCGCAAGATTACTCATGACATTGGCATGAGTAATCACCACACCTTTAGGATGTGAAGTCGAACCCGATGTGTATTGTATAAATGCAATGTCATCAGAGCTTGTTTGAGGTCGTGCCCACACTGCGCGCAGGTCGTCGCCATCTGCGCTGTTGTTATCGGCAACCAGCGTATCAGACACGATCACTTGGATGACGTCTGGCTCAAAGGCGGGCATAAAGCGGGCAATCGCCGAACTGGTCATGATGGCTGATGCGCGGCTTTGTATAGCCAGAGTGGCCAGTTGATTCCACTTGTTGCCACGTGGTCGTACGCATGGCAGTGGCCAGGCACCTGCCAGCAGGCATGCCCAGAACGAACGCACAAATTCACTGTTTTTTTGTTGTATCAACAATACCGGCGTGCGAGCAAGGCCTCTTGTTTGCAAATGACAGGCCAGCACCAGTGCTTCTTTGAACAAGGTTGCATAAGTCAGGGTCTTGGTACATCTCAACTCCCTGTCGAGAAAGGTGTAAAGTGGCTTATCCGGTGTGGCAGACACTCCGGCTTCAAGCAGACTGATCAGATCCCGGTCCTTGGGCATAAGAAATTCCTTGATGAGCTAATATTTTTTCGTTTGCCAGACAGCAGATGTCTGCAAAAAAAGCATAGTCTAAAAAATATGTCTGCAAAAAATTTATTCTCAGCCATCCAACTCTCATTGATCTTATTGTGAGCCAATTCACACTTTTAGAAATCTGTCTTATTTTTTTTGAAAAATTTCTGCAAAGCTTTTATTCAGTGATCTTTAATAGTGTTAACCACTCCTTAAACATCTGAAAAAAAATATCGATGATATGAAACTACTATTGCATGATCCTGCAACCATTCTCCGGGGTATGATTAGCGCACTACCAATGCCCCGCACCATGCTCTACAATCGGACTCAACTTTTTAAATCAATTACCGCTTTGACAAGCGTTTTTAAGAGTCTATGCCATGATCACTTCGCCCGATCTTAACGTTACATACCAGCTTGACCACGGTGTTTTTGTGCTGCAGATCAACCGGCCGGACAAAAAGAACGCCCTCACCCAGACCATGTACACAGCGCTTGCTGACGGCATCAAAATGGCCGATCAGCACGGTGATGTGCGCGTGATCCTGATCCGGGGGACGGAGGGTTGTTTTACCAGTGGCAATGATGTGAACGATTTTGTCAGATCGCCCGATACAGGGACCGAGCGGCCATCTGTGCAGTTTATGAAGGCGATCGCCTTTGCGCGCAAGCCGGTGATTGCAGCCGTGGGCGGCATGGCCATTGGAATTGGCACTACCCTGCTGTTCCATTGCGACCTGGTGTACGCCGCTGAAGAAGCCTTCCTGCAACTGCCGTTTACCAATCTGGGCTTGTGCCCGGAAGCTGGTTCCAGCCTGCTGCTGCCTCAAATCATCGGTCACCAGCGTGCCAGCGAAATGTTGCTGCTCGGCGAACGCATTTCTGCTGCCAAAGCCAGGGAATTTGGTCTGGTGAATGAAGTACTGCCGGCTGCAGCCTACCTTGAACACGCCATGAACAAGGCACACCATCTGGCTAAACTGCCCGCTGACTCGGTGCAGACTTCCAAAGCCTTGATGAAGCGTAATCAAGCAACACCGATGAACGAAACTATCCAGGCTGAGTTATTGCAGTTCTCACGCTTGCTGCAGTCACCCGATGCCCAGGCAATTTTTCAGGCGTTTCTTAACAAGAAAAAGGGCTGATAAACAAGGGGCAACGCTCAGTCCAGTAACGCTCAGTCCAGCAAAAAATCTCGTGCAGCGTTAATGCGCTGCGCCAGATAATCAGAGCCACCACGATCAGGGTGTAGCTTTTGCATCAGCCGCCGGTGCGCCAGTGTGATCTCTTCCGCACTGGCGCCTGACTGCAAACCCAGAATCTCAAGTGCCAACGCTTCGTTCATGGCTGACTCACCGTCGGTTGCTGCTTGTCCATTGGCAGCACCTGCAGCGGCCGGGTCTTCTCGCCAGTTCGGGTGCATACGGTCAAGGTAAGCCTCCAGCAGATGCAGGGAATCAGCGTCCTTCTGACAGGCAGTAGCCAGCGCCAGCAGCTGTGCCATATCCAGACTGGACAACAACTTACCCGCAAAATCTCCTTGCAGAATTTCACCATCCATACTGCCGGTCTGGTGATCCAGACTCATGTTCAGCCACGGCGTGCGGATGCCAGAAGCGCCCGGTTTGCTGCTGCCCGAGCGGCCCCAGTTGCGATTACTGCCCCACTTGCTGTGTCCCATTCTCAGCAAAGGCCACAAGCGGATCA
Source organism: Rhodoferax sp. OV413 (assembly GCA_943330915.2). Lineage (GTDB taxonomy): Bacteria > Pseudomonadota > Gammaproteobacteria > Pseudomonadales > Pseudohongiellaceae > Pseudohongiella. The sequence goes on from CALQJO020000104.1 coordinate 3,929, forward strand.
GCAGATGCACATTGCGCATCATAAAACTCAGCATAAAGATAAACGGTGCCAGCAACGCCTGTATTGGCAGACGACCGAACAGAATCAGGATCACCACCACCATCAGCATGGCGGTGATACCCACCAGCCAGCGGAATTGCGAGGTAGTCAGTGCATACCTGTTTTTGATGTTGCGCAACCCCCACCAGGCCAGTAATGCCAGCAACAGCGGCGCGAGTAGTCGGATAATCAGCATGCGTGTTGTGTGTTCCTTAATAAGGGCTAAAAAAACTCAGCGCTTGAGCTGGTGGCCGAGCAAACCAACGCTGGGATGCGCACCTTTGCTGAAGTCCCGCAGCGCCATTAGTCCACCACTGGCATACACTGCCACTGCTTTGAGCAGATCTCGTAACTGCCCCGCGCTGGCGTGGTCAAAGGGCGCATATGCGCCGCCTGACAAGCGTGCCATCTCGGTAAAGCAGCGCCGCGCTGCCTCGTCTTGTCCTTCCTGAAACATAAACAGCGGCACGTTCAGCAAGCCCAGTTCACCAGCCTTGTGGCATAACACATCGATATTCTCTTCAACGCAGTCACCGATATAGACAACGGCATGGACTTTTTGCTGACGGGTTTCTTGCAGGGTATGTTGCAACAGCCGCTCTATTTTGGTGATGCCCGCTTCACAGGAAATTCCGGTCATCAGCGTCAGCAGACGTTTGGAATCCTGCAGCCAGTCGCTGGCCCTGAACTCGGCAAACCCGCGAAAGTAAGCCAACTGCAACTGCAAGCCGCCCAGAGACTGGGCACTGGAAAACATCTCGGCCTGCAGCTGCATGGCCTGATCCCAGGTTGCACCGCGGCTGGCGGTGGCATCCAGCGCAAAAATCAGCCGGCCGGCGCGACCCTGCGTGTTGACGCGGGGCATGTTGGCAACCTGCTGCAAAAAGGCGCTGACATCCTGACTGCGCGCCACCGGCGCAACGTCACCACGCGCTTTTTCAGCGGGCATCGCAGAGGAGGTTTTTTCCGCTTTTTTGAGCGTGAACAGCGCTTTTAAATCTTTCATGGTGTGAGCCCTGCCTGCGAAATTCGCGGCCAGTGTAACAAACCTTAATAAGACTTGGGCAACCCAAGCACACGTTCAGCAATGTAATTGAGCACCATCTGCGGGCTGACCGGTGCAATTTTGGGAATCATGATTTCACGCATATAACGCTCGACGTGATATTCCTTGGCATAACCATACCCGCCAAAGGTATTCATCGCGCGGGTGCAGGCCTTAAACGCCGCCTCGGCACTCAGATACTTGGCACCGTTGGCAAACTGCCCACAATCCAGTCCCTGATCGTAAAGACTCGCGGCCTTGAACACCATCAGGTCAGCGGCTTCCAGCTCACACCAGCTTTCCGCCAGCGGGTGCTGAATACCCTGATTCTGGCCAATGGGCCGGTCAAACACGACGCGCTGTTTTGCATACTCGGTGGCTTTGGCCAGCGCGGCGCGGCCAATGCCCACTGACTCGGCGGCAATCAG
>CALQJO020000105.1 GCA_943330915.2 Rhodoferax sp. OV413
AACTGCAGGAAAGTATTGATGTCATGCGTATGGGTAAGGCGGCCATCAATGCGACGCCGGATGGGATTGATATTGGCGGTATGCCGCTGGAGGGTATGCTGGCACTGCGTTTAATCACCAAAACCGGTTTACAGACGCCCGGCACGGTTGCGTATCAGACTGGGCTGGATATGTATGAAACGATGTTTGCAGCAACACCGGCCTTTGTCTGCTTAACAACAGCTGGAAACAGCCGCGAAGACCAGATTGCCACCGGTCAGGCGTGGTTGCGGTTGAATCTGTTGACCGCCCAGCACGGCATGGCGCTGCACCCGGTCAGCCAGTGCCTGCAAGAATATGCGGAAATGCAGACACATTACCGCCAGGCGCATGCGCTGTTGGCGCAGTCAGGGGAAACGGTGCAGATGCTCGGGCGTTTGGGGTATGCTTCAGCCGTTGCCCCGACCCCGCGCTGGAGATTGGATGAAAAAATCAGCATCGCCTGACTTACCCGAGATCAATGATGCACAGTTGATGTTCGACGTACTGAATGAGATTGGCATTATTTCCCAGCTCAGTCGAGCCAAGTTGGAATCGCGCCTGAATGATGGTCTGACACAACACCACTTTAGCGCGTTAAACCATCTGGTCAGACTGGGCGATGGCCGCACCCCTCTGGAGATGGCACGCGCCTTTCAAGTCCCCAAAACCAGCATGTCGCACACACTGGCCGGACTTGAAAAACGTGGGCTGATTCGTATGGAACCCAATCCCCAGGACGGGCGCGGCAAACTGATCTGGCTCACTGATGCCGGACGTGCGCTCCGTAACAGCGCCATCAGTAATATCATGCCCGATGTGATCGCCATGACCCCCGAGTTCAAGAGCGACGACGCTGAAGCCGTGTTGCCGCTGCTGCGTAAGCTGCGGGTTTTGCTGGATGCGTCGCGGTGACGATGCGTACTCATGATGTTACGATTGACCGCTAACTCCGCGTAAACCAGATTGTTCTTCAGCCGTTCACCATCCCCGCAAACGCCTTTTTGTGCTTCTCAAAACGCCGCTTGGGCGTTGAGTCTGCCAGCGCCATGGCCATCGCGGCGTTTAATTCGTAGGCGTTGGTGTCGTAATCCGCATCTGCCAGCGCCTGCCGGAAGCCCTTTAAGTGTGCCTCGCCGGCATGTAATAGTTCCGGAATAAAGGAACTTGAAATGCTTAGGTCGTTTGGGTCTTCGTATGACTTTTTGCAACCCTCAACATCTTTGGCGTGAAAGGTTTTGCAACGCGCAGGACGCACCTCGTAAATAGAGCACTGGCCGTTATCCAGAAAAGCGCACTTCAGATTGGCGGTGAGCTGCCCTTGTGTTGAAAGCGCCTGCAGGGTTTTTGTATTGGCGGCAAGGTCTTCCTGAAGCTGCGAGACCCGCGCCGGACTAAATTTTGCCCGCACATAATCAACAATCCGCAACGCCTCCTCTGCATGCACGTCCACTTTGAAGTAACAGCAATACCAACAGCCGGCCTGGCATGCGATGCCGCCCGAGACGCTGGATACAATCAGATTCGCAATAGCATCCTGACGTTTCTGGCTGGCAGCCAGCGCGGGTTTCCAACCGTGCGATTTAATATCCGCTTGTGTGATCGCGTGTTCACGACGGGTGATTTCGGTAAACGGGTTAGGATGTTGGCTTGTGTTTTTTACCATGTGCAAGTGCCCGGGCGCGATGAGTCAGGATTACTTTTGCGGGCAAATCAAAAACTTTTCACCCGTGTGTTTGGCGTAATACTGCCGCACGGTATCCGCATCCAAAGCCTCTGCCAGCGACAATTCATTGGTGTAATGGCTGGCAAAAGTCGTGGTCAGCTCACGCGTAACGCGCGCGCGCAAACGCACAGCGACTTCCATACCGGCTTTGGCCAGAAAGTTGGGCAACAACCAGCCGCCGACACCCCACGCCATGCCGTACGCGCGTTGCAGCTTGGTGGCAGACACGTCGAGGTTGCCGTACAGATATACCTGCTTGTGTTTGACGGAACCATAGATGCTGTAGGCGCCGGGTGTGCGTGCCGCTGCGGCTTCCATACAGGTCAGAATGTCAGACGCCAGTGTGCCGCCGCCTGTGGCGTCAAACGCCAGGGTTGCGCCCGTGGCATGGATGGCATCTGTCAGTTCAGCCATAAAATTATCTGAACTGGTATTGATCACGTAGTTGGCGCCCATGTCGCGAAGCAAGGCAGCCTGCTCCTCTTTGCGCACAATGTTGACCAACTCAACACCGTCCGACTGGCAGATGCGCACCAGCATCTGGCCCAGGTTTGATGCAGCGGCGGTATGCACCAGCGCGGTGTGACCTTCCATTTTCATGGTTTCGATCATCGACAGTGCAGTCAGCGGATTCACAAAGCACGAGGCGCCGTCTTTAGCTGTGTGTCCTTCCAGCAGCGGCAGGCACGCAGCTGCATCCACGCAACGATATTGTGCATACATGCTGCCGCCCATCACCGCCACCCGCTTGCCGGCCAGGCTTTGGGCCAAGGCGGAACTGCCGGTAGCAACCACTGTGCCTGCGCCTTCGTTACCTACGGCCAGTGCCTGCCCGACACGCGCTTTCATCGCAGGCATGGCCTGCGCGGGAACCGGTGCAATCAGCATGCGCTGATTGCCAGCACCGGATGTATGAGCGGCGCTGATGTCCGCGCGGCCAAACATGACGCCTTGATCGGATGGGTTAATGGGGGTGGCTTCAATTTTGACCAGCACCTGATCCGGGCCGGGTGTTGGGATGGGTTTTTCGATCAGCTCCAGGCGCAGTTCGCCGGATGCGTTGATGGTGGAGAACATTTGTAAAAAGGTGTTTGTGGACATAGGGGTCTCGATGTTTTGGTACGTGGAAAGTTGGCTAAAGCCTACTCATTTGTATAGAGATTAGTAGCAATTAGTATGTTGTCACAAGTCGCTCGTCAAGAACGACAGGCGAGAAATTTAAACTTACGCATTCATAGTGTTGGTTGTGGTTAGTGAGGTTCAAGTTTTGCCTTTCTCGCGCTCTGTGAGGGCAGTATTATTTACAAAGTAAAGTAATATAATTATTAATATTTGACATTGTAAATGTGCGGGGCGTATTGTTGACTCTTATAATCAGCTGAAGGTGGCTCCAAATGGCAGAAAACGAAATTCTGGACCTTGGCAACCCTCGGCGCTACAGAAACTGTTCTTTCGCATGTAGCGATACGCAGTAAGAGGTGGTGATATGAAATATGAAAGCCTGGAATTGGCCGGGCTTGCTGAGCGGCTGATAGCGGCAAGAAAGGCAACCGGATTGACTCAGGAAGAAGCAGCGGCTCATTTGGAAATGAGCCGTCCGACTTTTATTGCCATAGAAAAAGGCACCCGGCGCCCTAAGCCTGCTGAGTTGATTAAACTGGCAGAGCGCTACGCGGTGCCAATCAACAATTTGTTACGCAGTGCAGCCAAGCCGCAACCGTTGTCACCTCATCTGCGTGCAGGGTTGGATCTATCCGCCAATGAGCATCCAGGGTTGAAGCATGCCATCGAGGCTCTTGCCGGATACATAGATGATTACAGTTATCTGGAGTCTGTTGTGATGAGCAGGCGGGGGACTTTGTTTCCGCCACAGCTGAGAATTGCTCCGGGATCGGTTGAGAAATTTGCTGAACATTGTGCGCAGGAGGAGCGGGCACGCTTGAATTTGGGCGTTCATCAGCCAGTGTTAGCTCCGAGGAAAGTGTTGGAAGAAGTGGGTGTCCATGTGTTTATGGAAAAGCTCGATTCAAATCTGTCTGGGCTTTATGTGTTTGTACCTGACTTTGGTTATTGCATTCTGATTAATCGCGCTCACCCCAGAGAGCGCCGTAATTGGACTATTGCTCATGAGTATGGGCACTTTCTGCTGGAGCGAGACAAGCCGGGCGTGGACTACCTCAAACCCTTGCAGCGCAAGCCCCAGGGTGAGCGTTTTGCAGATGCATTTGCTGCCGCATTTTTGATGCCGGAACCCGGTGTTCAGCGCCGGTTTTATGATGAAATTGAGCGCAGTGGCGATTTCAAAGTGGCTGATCTTTGTCGCATGGCGGATCATTTTTCGGTCTCCATGCAGGCTATGACTGTGAGGCTTGAAGAGCTGAGTCTTATTCCTCGGGGTAGTTGGGATGCCATCATTGATGCAGGTGTGCCTGTCAGGGCGCTGAAGCAGGAAGCAGGTATCGAGCCTGCCGCGAATCAAGATTCTCTCGAGCCGTATCCTCAGCGCTACAAGCTCTTGGCTGTTGAGGCGTTTGAGCGAGAGTTGATCACCGAGGGGCAACTGGCGCGATTACTGCGTTGCTCGCGTATTCAGGCGCGTGAAATTGTAGAGCAGAGCTCAAAAGCCCCATCAGACGATAATGGAATGCCGTCTTCAGTCACTTTTTCACTTTCGCAGTCTTTGTTGGCTGGCGCTGCGGTATAACTCATGGTTCACGGACGAATAATTGATTGTTGCTCATTGATAAATCTACGCACGGGATGGGGTGGCCTGTCCGAATTGTCGGAATTTGGCTGGCAATGGTACCTCTGCGAGGCGGTTTTAAAAGAAGCAGAACATACCCGTGAGTATGGAAAGGATGGATTGCCTGTATCTGTGCCAATTGACCTTGGTGAACTTACAGCAAATCAGGCACTGGGAATTGTTGGGCTGAGAACAGAGGAAGAGTTGCTGGACTATCTGGAATTTGCAAGTGAGGTGGATGATGGCGAAGCTCAAGCGTTGGCAATAGCAAAACACCGCGGATTAATGCTGTTGACGGATGATCGCAAGGCCATCCGCTTAGCTTCAAGGCCAGATGTTGCGGTAGCGACGATTTCGACCGTTGACGTTCTGCGAGTTTGGGCTGCCCTTTCACCAGAAAATGCGATGCGCTTAGGAGAAATACTACGGCGCATCGAAAATCTGGCTAGATTCAGCCCTCGCAAAGATTCACCGGACTATCGCTGGTGGGGCCATTGCCGTGATGAGGCTTAGGTAGAATTGAAACAACAGTAATCCCCATCCCGCGACAATCCGTCACACCCGCAACGTTGCACCAACCCTTGCCAAGTGGCACAGTAGACTCCATATAACTTGCAACGCATAAACAGGAACTTCACCCATGAGCAATAACAAACATTTCAGCATCGTCATTGTTGGCGCAGGTGCGGGTGGTATTTCAGTGGCGGCCAGTTTGTTAAAGCGCAAGCCTGATCTGCAGATTGCCCTGATTGATAAAGCGGACAAAA
>CALQJO020000106.1 GCA_943330915.2 Rhodoferax sp. OV413
CACTGCTGACCCAGGCCAGATCAGACCACAACAGCTGTGAGGGCAGGAAGTCCACGGGATACACGTCAGCACTGAGCAGGCTAGTCCCGGTGGCCTCCTCCATCCAACGGTACAGAGCGCTGATATTGAGCGCCAACAAAGAGCCAAGCACCAGCCCGATACCCGCGCCGATCAGGCCAATCAGGCAGCCTTGCAACACAAAAATCCGACCAATCATGCCGGGCGATGCACCCATTGTGCGCAGAATTGCAATGTCCGAGCGCTTGTCGCGCACAATCATCACCAGGCTGACCACCAGATTAAAGGCCGCAACGGCAACCAGCAGCCACAACAAAAAGCCGACAATCGTGCGCGACAGACGGATGTTTTCATAAATTGCACCAAACCATTCTGTCCAGGTCTCAACGTAGAAACCCTGGGGCAGTTGCTCTTCGATCGCATCGCGCAACTGGTTGACAGCCAGCACATCGCGGGTGCGCAAGCGAAGACCGTCGTAGCTGTCAGGCTGGCGGTACAAGGCCTGAGCATCGGGCAAGGCAATCATCACCAACTCTTCGTCCAGCTCCTGAGTGCCTACCCGGAAAATCCCTGCCACAGTGAAGCGGCGCTGCACAGGTAACGGTGCTACCGGGTTGATGGACACATTCAGGGAATACAGACTGACACTGTCTCCAAGCCCAACGCCCATGCGATCTGCCAGTGTCTGCCCCATGATGATCTGAAAACGTTGTTCCGACAGCGCCTCGACAGAGCCGGAGCGCATAAACTGTGGCAAGCGCGAAATCTGCAGTTCACGCTGGGGATCAATGCCATTGACCAGGACACCCTTGCTGCCCAGCGGCCCGGATAACACACCATTGGCCGTTAACACCGGCGCGGTGCGCTCAATACCTGGCACGCTCTGCAGACGCTCATCGAGCGCCTGCCAGCTTGCAGATCGCGGACGCTCTTGTGTGGTGACGGTAGCATGCGGCAATACCCCCAACACACTTTCGCGCACTTCACGATCAAAACCATTCATCACTGACAACACCGCAATCAGGATCGTGACGCTGAGTACCAGTCCGCCAATCGTCAGCAGCGACATAAAACTGACCAGCTGACTTCGCCTGCCAACACTGATGTAGCGCAGTGCAATGCGTGCTGAAAGCCAGGTTGGTAACACCCCCCGCGTCCCGGAAGGCTGATCTGACTGATTTGGCTGCAGGCGACTGTCGGTATTCACGCGTTGACCGCCTGCAAGCAACCGTTGCTGAGCACCAGCATTCGATCCAGCGTCGCCGCAAAGCGCTCATCGTGAGTCACCACCACAAAACTGGTATCCAGCTGCTGATTAAGGGAGCGCATCAATTCATGGATCCCCTGCGCGGTGCGGTGATCCAGGTTACCGGTGGGCTCATCCATCAATACACAACGCGGGGCACTGACCAGCGCGCGGGCAATCGCGACGCGTTGGCGTTCACCGCCAGATAGCTCCGAGGGTTTGTGCGTGAGTCGATGTGACAATCCTACCCGGGACAACAGTTCAGCTGCTCTGCCACTGGCAACTTTTGTAGAACTGCCTCCAATCAACAAAGGCATGGCCACGTTCTCCAGCGCTGAGAACTCGCCCAACAGGTGATGAAACTGGTAAACAAAGCCCAGGTAACGATTGCGCAAGCTGGCCCGGTCGCGGTCGTTCATGCTGGCCAGATCACAGCCCGCAACCTCGATCTGACCACCGGACGGCATGTCGAGCCCGCCCAGCATGTTCAATAATGTAGTTTTACCAGAACCAGAGCTACCGACAACGGCGATGCACTCGCCGGGATACACTTCCAGATTCACATCCAGCAGCACATCCACCTGCTGCGGACCCTGGGTATAACGTTTGCTCAAATGTCGACAACGGATGACCGGTGTTGCATCGGCAGCATCGGGCTTATGCGCGTCTGACTGACTGACAGGGGGATGATTGATCTCATCCATCGTGATCTGACCTGAATTACTCATATCGTAAAACATCCGCAGGTTGTATTCGGGCAGCTCGCCAGGCAGGGTACAGCGTTGCCAGCAAACTGATGACCAGCGCGCTGGTGCAGACGATCAGCACATCGCTCCAGGCAAGTTCAGCACTCAGATGCGCAATCATATAAACATCGCCTGGCGCCAGCAGCGAGTTCATCCAGCTTTCGAATCCGCGGGTGACACTGGTCAGATTTATGGTCAGCAAGATACCCCCGGCCGCACCCAGCAGCGTACCGAGTACGCCTGCTGCAAACCCCTGAATGACAAAAACCGCCATCACCGTGCTGCGGCTGGCACCCATGGTACGCAGGATGGCGATATCAGCACTTTTGTCAGCCACCGCCATCACCAGCGTCGCCACAATATTCACTGCACCAATAATAACGATCATCAGCAGCATAAAACCCGTGAGTATTTTTTCCATGCGCAACGCATCAAACAAACTGCGGCGCGTCTCGCTCCAGCTGCTGACGCGGTACTCAGCCGGCGGCAACGCACTGACGGCCTGCAAGGCAATCGAGCGGGCGTTAAAAACATCATCAACTTTGAGGCGGATCTGCACATCAGCACCCTGCCCTACGGCAAATAGATCCTGAGCCGACTGCAGACCAATCAGGGCAATGCTGTCATTGTCATAAAAACCGAAATCAGCAATACCCACCACCCGGAAACTGCGGGCCGCATCAGTTGAACCAGTCAACAGGCTGGCCAGTGGCGTTGCCGACAGAGGCATGCCTGTGAAAATACCCAGACGAGCGGCAAGACGGGTGCCCAGAATGATGCCATCGGAGGATTGCCCGAGTTCAGCGATCAGCGCCCGCAGGTGTTCGTCGGGTTGTTGCAGCACCGATGGCTCCAGCATAGGATCGACACCCCTGATTTGGACAAAATCGCCATAGCCCTCAAATCTGAGCCAGGCTTCTTCGCTCATATACGGTGCTGCCGCCAGAATTCCCGGTTGATTGTTCAGCTCTTGGATGACCTGTTGCCATGGCAAAACACTATCCGGCAACACCAGGCCGGCGTGTGGCACCGTTTTTAATGTTTCCGCTCGCATGGTATTGGTGGACGCATTAATGACTGACAAGACCGCGATCAGGGCCAGCACACCGAGCGCAATCCCCAGCATGGAAATCAGTGTCACAAACGACATCAATTGGTTTTTCTTGCGCGCGCGCACAAACCGCATGCCGATAAACACTGCAAGGGGGCGATACATCATGGTGGTGATAGCCAGGCATGGATTTTCATGGCGCGATTCTAGACGAGCCCCCTGCTTAAAACAAACCTTGCATGTACTGTGCGCAGACCTTCCTGCAGGTGTTTGAATAAAAAAGGCTTTACTGTTATAGTCGCCGGGCTGAAAAAAGCAGTTGACCGTAACGCCAATATCCCTTTGTTTAAGGTAATGGCCACAGGTGATCAGCAATGAATTTGTACCTTCAGGCACAAGCGCTTGATGTACCAATAGCAGTAATACTTAACAGCAAGACATAACGTTTTTAACTGTAACTTTTAACAATGCTGTAACCGGAGCGCCCGGCATCACCCAGTGCTGCTGTGAGGACTCCAGGAACGAAGATTTTTGCGCACGGGCAGCCAATTTTGCTGACCCCGCCGCGGTCAGTGACGGTACAACCGCTGATGATTCAGAAGAGTATTCAATTTGCCAACTCTTGGGATCAAAGTGTTTCTAAACACCGCACTGGTTGACGGCCAGGCAAAACAAAACATGACATCGTAGCAACTGATAGCCAGCGTCACAGGCTGACTGACGGTAAACGGATGAGCAGTACGCGCTTGAAGCAAGCGTATGGATTTGAACACAGTAATCAGGGCGAATCAGCACAGACCCAGGGTCGCGATGCGCCGATGAAGCAGATGACGAGAGCAGGGTTATCGGAAACGAAACCGTCGCATTTATCGCAGACGAGACACCGGAAACGTACACGCTGGACATCAGCAGTCAACCCGACCATCTCCCGCGCTCTCAACTAGACTGGCGTTACCGCGTTACATAAAGCGATTACGCTCCCTGCGCTTGTGTTTGGCACATACCCGGCTGCGCCTGCTGTTAATCCTTTGTTTTGTGATACCTGTCCGACCTTTAGTCGACGACATCCTGGATACCTGCTCTGGTTCTAAAGAGACATGTATCTATTATGAAAAGAATGCTAATTAATGCCACGCAGGAAGAAGAACTGCGTGTTGCCCTCGTCGATGGCCAGAAGCTTTACGATCTGGATATTGAAAACCGTACCCGCGTGCAGAAAAAGGCCAGCATCTTCAAAGGCCGCATCACCCGCGTAGAACCCAGCCTGGAAGCAGCGTTTGTAGACTTTGGCGCTGAACGTCACGGATTTTTGCCGCTCAAGGAAATCGCCCCGGAATACTTCAACAAAAAAGGTTCTGACGGTGGACGCGTCAACATCAAGGAATCGGTTTCCGAAGGTACCGAAGTGATTGTTCAGGTTGAAAAGGAAGAGCGCGGTAACAAAGGCGCAGCCCTGACTACCTTTATCAGCCTGGCCGGTCGTTATCTGGTGTTGATGCCAAACAACCCGCGCGCCGGTGGTATTTCCCGTCGTATAGAGGGTGATGAACGCTCGGAAATTCGTGAAGCCATCAATGGTCTGGAGATTCCTGACGGCATGGGCATTATTGTGCGCACTGCCGGGGTTGGCAAAAATCAGGAAGAACTGCAGTGGGATCTTGATTACCTGCTGTCATTGTGGACCTCGATTACCGAAGCATCTGCAAAGAAAAATGCGCCCTTCCTGATTTATCAGGAAAGCAACGTCATCATTCGTTGTATCCGCGATTACCTGCGTCAGGACATCGGCGAAGTGCTTCTGGACACCAAAGAAGCGCACGAAGAAGCATTAAATTTTGTGCGTCAAGTCATGCCGCAGTACGAGTCACGCATTCGTTTGTATAACGAGTCACTGCCACTGTTTAACCGTTTTCAGATTGAATCCCAGATCGAGTCTGCGTTCCAGCGTGAAGTAAAACTGCCATCAGGCGGCTCTATCGTGATTGATCCGACAGAGGCTTTAATTTCCATCGACATCAACTCGTCACGCGCGACCCGTGGCTCTGACATCGAAGAAACCGCGCTAAATACCAACCTTGAAGCGGCTGACGAAATTGCCCGACAA
>CALQJO020000107.1 GCA_943330915.2 Rhodoferax sp. OV413
CGCTTGCGCTGTCGTCGCTGGTGGCGTAGTCCACCGAGGCCGCTGCGCCCGCGGCGCCGCTGCGGGTCACGGTGAACGTGGCTGTAGCAGCCGCTTCATTGACTGTCACATCGTTGATCGCCAGGGACGGGGCTGCATCGTTATCAGTGGCCATTTCAACGGCAATCGACTGCCCTTCGATAACCAGCACAGTACGGTCATTATCAGTCGCAAAATCTGTTCTGCCGATATCGGCGCCGGTCAGTCGGCCAACAAACAGTTGACCTTCGTCCCCAAGACTGTCAAGACCGCTGTTAAGCCGCTGATCGAGCGCGTGCCCCACCTCTTCCAGCAACACCTTGGAAATATCCTCGCTGCCGAACCCCATGTTGATCCAGTCGGCGTTGATGTAGATACGCTCAGCGCCTGTGTGACCGATAGCGGCATAGGCAGCCATTGCGCCTTTTAGATCGGCGTCGCTGCGAAATTCCAGAGTGATATTCAGACCATCTTTGCCCAAAAGAGTGGATAGAGCAGCGACATTACCGGCAAATTCATCCGTATCCGCACCCGCGCCGCCAAATACATCCTGCAGCATCAGCAGGTAATCTGGATGCTCCGGGAGCTGGGTTAACAGGCGATTCACATGCTCAATCGCTGCATCCCACTGCTCGCGGGCCACGTCGTTGATCACCCGTTCTCTACCTTCCACGATCAAATGTTCGGGTTGTCCGTTGCTCACCACTTTCGCATCCACAACTGACAGATCCTTTTCTGCTGCGGAAGTAACAATTGGGATAGCCTTGTTCTCATCAGGCTGTGCAAAAACTGCTGTGGCCATCAGATCAGCAAACAATTCGCCCTGCACACCGAATTCACTGGTATCCGCATCAAAGGTCGCAATTGCATCAGCCACGGCTGCGCCGTCAAACATAAAACGTTGTTCAAGAGCCATAAGGTCAGGATTGGGACGAACCAATGAGCTCTTTTTTTGCGGCTCAGTCGTTTCGCCGGCAACTTGTCGGGTCACTTCCGGATTAGCTGCAGACGGATTTTTTGTGTCTTTACGACTGAATTTCATAGGATCACCTGATTATGCGATTTTGTATCTGATGTTTAATGACTGGCACTGCTCGGGGTAACAACCTGGACGGTTCCACTCATGCCTGCGATCAATTCTGTATTTTCACCGTCGATGGTGGCTGACACCTTGACGGTTTGACTGACAGCATCTGCGCGAGCCCCGATGCGACTAATTTTTGCCGGATAAACGCGGCCGGTTTCGTCAATACTGACTTCAAAACCGTATCCAATCTGCAGCCAACCAAGCCAATGGGACGGAACAATAAACTCCAGCTCCAACAAACTGTCGTCAAAGATTTCCAGAAGTGGTTCTCCGGGCTGAACATATTGACGTTCACGGACATGCTGAACTGCAACGCGACCCGAAAAAGGTGCGATCAATTCGCACTTGGCAAGCAGTGTTTGACTCATTTGAACTTCTGCCTCGGCCTTCTCCTTGGCAACACGAGCAAGATCCAGTTCCAGCTTACCAACGGAGTTGAGCTGATCCAGCCGGACATTGGCAGCGAGTACCACCTCAGCCGAGGCCAGTTCAGCTTGTACGATCCTTAGCTGAGCTTGCTGCAAGGAACAATCCAAGGTCAGCAGCACGTCTCCTTGCCTGAAAGTGCCAGCCTCTCGGACGGCAATTCGACTGACGATTGCACCTAGTTCAGACGAAAGCACTGTATGACTGACTGGGCTGAGTTGAGCGCGAATCTGCTGACGCTCTATGCCTGTGGTCCCCGGCAACGGTGGTTGGGCGGCGGATATCTGGGAATAAACGGCAACTGACAGCAAAACCAGCCATGTACATACCAAAATCTTCAAATCAAACCTCACCCTCATACGTAATTTTCCATGCGTCATCTATTTCCTGCCAGATCTGTTCTTTCCAGCCACTCCAACTGTAGTCATTGCTCTCATAACGCTGATAAAAACGCGCGGTGACTATCTGGCTGTTCTCTGAAACAACATCAAAAGTTACCTCTGAAATTTCCACTCTGATAAATGTTTTCCCATTGTTCACTGTGGTTCTGAAGGAGGACCATGATGTTTTGTCATGGTTTGCGGCACGGAAATGATCAGCGTAGTGACATAAATAGGCTTCGTTGTTTTTGGATGCCCAATCGCCTCGCCAGGTCTCCAGAGTATCGGCCAGCGCTGCCATGCGTTGCTGTGTGTCATCTAAGGGTGTTGGGTTAGCAACCTCATGCGCTGCTACCTCTTCGGTCTGGTCAGGTTTTGCAGTTACAAGGTCAGATTCAACAAACTGTGAGACTGACATCGGACCTTGCGCCCGTAATTGCTCTATCAACTCATCCAGCGTCAGCTCGGAAACACTGCCAACCTGAGGCTCGACACCCAAGGTAAAGAGCAAGCGAGCCGCGGCAGCCTCAGACTGCGCATTCGCCTGGTAGAGTCGCAATTCACTGAGGATTGCCGATGTTTCACTGCTGACAAGATTTAGTTGACTCTCAGTCCGAGCCGATACCGCATCCATGGTGTACTGAAGCAATTGCGTGTCTACATCCCAAATCTGTTTTGACCGCTCCAGTTGCTCAACCGCGTTGGCATAATCCAGTCGCGACAAATGCAATTGCGTCAGCGCTGCCATCTGCACCATGGTCCGTCGCTGGTCAGCCAATGAAATACCTGAATCGGCCAAACGCATTTGCGCTGGTGCTGTGAGTAGGTTAAATAAGTTAAACGAGAGCTGGGCGCCTGCCTGTCTCCAGTCATTGTTCACCAGGTAGCGATCATCGTCATAGCTGACGCCGTAATCAAAATTCAGGTTGGGAAACATCTGTACCAGGGTCTTGCGTGATTCAACTCTGGCGATACGGGCGTTGTACTGCTGCTCGATAATGTCCGGATTGCGCGACAGCGTCATCTCCTCCAGGGTCTCGACAGGCAGACTCAACAACATCGGATAATCGCGTCGCGCAGGCTCAGACACCTGTATAGGCTGACCGATGGGTGCATTGATCAGTTGCGCCAGTTCAACCTGGGCATTTGACAACTCCTGGCTGACTGCCTCAAGCAAGCGCAGATTCTCCAACAATTGGCGCTGATAACGCAGCCCATCCTGAGGGCGATCAATCCGTTCCGCCTGGGCTGTGCGAGCTTCAAACAGAGCGTTCTCAGCTACAGCGATGGCCGCCTCAACCCGCTCCTGCATCGCCTGGGCACTGGCGGCGCGCCAGAATGCGATCTGCACGTCCTGCATCAAAAGATGCAATATCTTGCGCCGCTTCTCGAACGCAATCAGCGTCCGATCGGCTTGTTGCTGGGCTCCGTAATACCCCATCCCCAGATCCAGCAAGCTCCAGCTCACTCCAAATTGCGACAACCAGTGATCGCGCTCCTGAGATATAAACCGCGAAGGAGACAACTCGCCGCTTTCAGCATCCCTGCTTTGGCTGATGCGCTCATTGCTCCGAGTGTTATAACCCGCCTGCGCTAACAGCGTCGGCAGCATATCGAAATTGGTCACATCCAGCTGAGCCCGTTGCAAGGCCTCTTCCATCATTGCAGTACGCAACTCAAGATTGTACTTAAGTGCCCTTGCCTGAGCTTCCTCAAGGGTCAACTCCCCCTGAATCGGCAGTACCTCGCTGGCAAGCTGCGCCAGATTACTCTGACTTTGCGCTAATACATCCGCTTCATTCAATTGCCGAGGTGGCGTAACCGCACAGGCTGACATAACCATCAGGATGGCAAGGCTGAGTGTTGTTCGAGAAAAGATTTTTGGGCGAAAGTGGAAGGGGTGTGCTTGATGAAAGTCAGGCATTCTGGATCCTTGGAGTTAGGGGTATTCGTAACAGTCTTAACGGAAGCGTGAGTGCGTGATGGTAAAGGCAAGCAGCGAGGTCAGGTAGATAAACATAGGGTAGAAATAGGGTGCAGTTAACCTCAGCGCCTCAGGAAAAAATTATATAAAACATATTATTAACATATAGTTATACACAGTATTGCCGTACGGATAACCTTCATCAACACCGGTCACCTCCATTCGCATGCCTTTCTTCGCGATCGGCTTCTTGCTAACGCCCAACCAACAGCCAATTGCTACACTTGCTGTCTAAAGATCTACTATTGTGCTTAGCGGGTGAATTTGGGTGATCCATTTCTTAAGCGGTGAAACAACATGAGGGTATTAGTCGTCGAAGACGAACAGGTATTGGCGGATGCCATCGCCGACGGACTGCGCCAGCACGCCATGGCGGTTGATGTCGCTTATGACGGCGCCGATGGGTTCGAGAAAGCCACCATAAACGGCTATGACGTTATTGTGCTGGACCGCGATTTACCCAAGCTCAGCGGTGACATGGTCTGCACGCGCATCATCGCAGCGAACCTTGACACACGAATATTGATGCTGACCGCCGCCAGTGCTGTGCCACAGCGAGTGTCTGGTCTGGGACTGGGTGCGGACGACTATCTGACAAAACCATTTGCATTTGCCGAACTTGTTGCACGTATCCAAGCCCTCGGACGCCGCTCGCGGCCGGCGACTCCCCCTGTCTTAGAACGCGGTAGCTTGCGGCTTGATCCGCATCGCGGCACGGTGCATCGCGGTGAACGGCAAGTGCATTTGACGCGCAAAGAATTTGCCGTGCTGCTGGAACTGCTCCGCGCAGATGGTGGGATCGTGTCTGCTGAGCAATTGCTTGAAAAGGCATGGGATGAACAAACAGACCCCTTTACCAATGCGGTTCGTTTCACCATCATGAATGTCAGGCGCAAGCTCGGTGAGCCTGCATTGATTGAAACTCTTCCTGGAAGCGGGTACCAAATACCATGACCTTACCCCATCAGTGGAACACCATCCGATTACGACTGACGCTGCTGTACGGTGTTGCGTTCTTTGTCGCCGGGCTTCTGTTTATTGGCACCATGTATTTCCAATTGAGTGCTGTTATTGGACAGCAGCTGATCTACAGCAGTGTTGTGGGACACCAACCCATACCCGAGGGCGCAACGGTTGTGATTCCCGAAGGGGCCACCGCGGAACCCACCATCGTCCGCATTGAACGAGGGAGCGCAGA
>CALQJO020000108.1 GCA_943330915.2 Rhodoferax sp. OV413
GCAGCACCCGAATGACATCAGCCTATCGCATCCCACCCCCTGCCAACGCCGCATCGATTTTCCGTTACCTAGGTGGTACGGGTTGTGCGCTGTGGTTGCTGGTGATGGCGCTGCAGCCCGATGTCGGATTCCGTGCAACGGGGCCGTGGATGGGGTTTTTCTGGGTGGTGACCATCGGCACCGGCCTGGCCGTGCTGCAGTCACTGCTGTATTTTCTGAGCCGACGCAAACAACTACAGCCGTTGCCTTTGTGGAGTCTGGTGGCCGCGAGCGGCATCCTCGGCTCTGCGCTGCTGACCCCGCTGTACTGGTTGATCGGTGATGGGCTAATGCAGGCAATACTCGGTTTTGAGGCAACGCTTGATGAACAGGGTGATGCAGGGACAACACCCGGTTTTGGTTTGGCCGCGCTGTTGCAGGAATTCGGCGATCTTGTTGGACCAGTGACGGCAGCGTGGCTGCTGATTTCATTGCCGCGACTGCAAGGTTTGTTGCCACCGGTACTTGCTCAGCGACAGGACGGTTATAACTCTACGGGAACAGTCGAGGTATCGGAGCCGATGCCAGAGAACAGCAACAACCGGCCGCTCTGGCGTCAGGCGCTGCCCAAAGAACTGGGCGATGACGTCATTGCCGTCAGCTCTGAACTGCAATACTTGCGCGTGTGGACAACCCGGGGGTCTGCACTGATCCTTGGCTCATTGCAGGAGGTCGAGGACACAGAAGCCATGACCGGTATGCGCATTCACCGCTCGTGGTGGGTGCATGCAGGCCATGTCCGCACCGTGCGGCGCAAAGCGGACGGGCTGGTTTGCCAATTGAGCGACGGCCGTGAGATTCCGGTCAGCCGTCGCCGCAAGGCGGATGTTCTGGCGCGCTTTGGCGATGCTGCGCGGTATGAAACCTCATCAGCATCGCCAGCGGTCACCGATAAGACAAAGTCTTCAGAATAACCGTCGCAGTCCGATCTGCACTGACACTGGATTGTAGCCCGGTTTTGCGAGCCGGCCAGTGACGCCTTCCTCGGCGGTCAGTTGCTGATTACCCAGACGCAACACACGCACATCCGCAGTCAGCCGCCAGTCATCACCCAAGGGAAACTCAGCGCCGCCGATCAGTTGCACACCGATGTCACCTTGTTTAGACCAGGCACGCTCGGTTGCGCCCGTATTGAGGTCAAAGTCGATCTCCTGAACCCAGCCAACACCCAGACCCACGTATGGAACCCACCCGCCGTCCGGCCGGACAAAGCGGCGCAGGCCGTTGACAAACAGTACATTCGAGGCAAAGTCGCCTTCGTCGACCACCGCCCTGCCAGGGCGGCCACTCAGCGACTTCAGCTCGTGACGGCGCCAGTTCCACTCAAATTCGGCCGCCCAGCCGTTGCCGTACTTGAAGCCGATGTCGCCGCCCAGTCCGAGGCCGGCGTCGAAATCTGCTTTGAGGCCGGCGCCAAGATTGGCATTGCCGATTTCATCGAAGCTGGTTGAGCTCAAGCGGCTGGCTTGTGCATAAGCGGTCACATAAAAGCCTTGTGGTTCACTTTGCGCCATTGCCGGCATCGTAGCGATTGCAAAACAACCCGTCAGGGCGCAGGAAAAAAACGTGCGAATAACAGTCATGGTGATAAAGACTCCAGAAAGATAACAGGAACAACGTCAGCCACCCGGCCATTTACCAACAACAGGGCAGCGGACATGACTATAGCGAAACACTGTGATTGTCCCCAGACAGCCTGAACCAATGGTTTAACCGGTGAACGAACGGTAGTCTCGCTTGTGCTGGCGTCAGAATCGCCAGACCAGCGCAACCGATAGCTCAAACTCGGTGTCCCTGCGCGCGATCGGACTCTTGCCGATGTCACCCGCGTAGCGCTCGACACCCGCCTGAGCAATGGCATGGAAACGATCACCCAGGTCCCTGCGATGCACCAGTTGAACACCTGTGGACCGGTAGCCGCCACTGAGCTGGTACGCAGGCAATCCCGAGGTGCGTGAATCCGCAGTGGTGACGCCAAAATCCTTGTCAAGAAACTGACCATTGCCCATCGTCACAAAGGCATATATTTCAGTGCCCGTGCCATCTGTTTGATCTCCCAACCGATGTCCTGCCGCGAGCACTCCGAGTGTGCCAAACTCTGACGGGCCACCCATCAACCGCGCAGCCACCCAGTTGCGCCACTGCGTGCCGAGTCCGCGACGCACTTCTAGAAAACCCACCACATGCGAGTCGCGTGGCTGAATACCGTCGAGATGGCCCTCACTGGAGTCATCCGGTTCAAGGCCTCCCTCGTTACGGACGCCGGCCTGCACCAGCCAATGATCAGCCAGACGCCCGCGCCAACCGAGCTCCATTCCCTCCCAGAAGAACAGGTGATTGCCACGTCGATAGTGCACTGCGCCCGCCGGCTCAACTTCAAGTTCTGTCTCATCAGCGCCATCGTAGGCTGTCTCGAACTCTGCACTCACACCGAGTGCAGCGGCAAAACCTGCGCCTCGGGTAAAATCCAGAACAGAGGGCAGTGGCACCAGTGCTTGTTCCTCTTGAGCCAACGCTGGGATGGCAAAAGTCGCAAGAAAGCCCGTCAGGGCGAATGTAAACAAGGGACGAACAATATTCATGGTTAAAGACTCCAGGTTGATTTCAGGAACAACGTCAGATGAGGTCGGTTCGTGCACCAGATCGCTCAGGCCTGTTTGAATAGACCATCCTGACTCAGTTGACGCACACATTCATAGGTCAGCAAAGGCACGACCCAGCACAGCCAGCCAACGGTAGTCGAGGTCTGCGCGTCCGTTCCAAGCTGCTCAACCCAGGGGATCTCAAGAATTAAACGGAAGCTGACAAAAGAAAACGTAAGAATGTAGCTGCGCATCACCCACTCACGATGTGCCTGGATGCGACGTCGAATCGCCGCAAACAGCGCAACCGCTGTGGTCACCAGCCAGACAACTGCACCGGTAAACAGCGCAACACCAAAGGTCCATTCTTCAGTGTGAAAGGAAAGCTGAAATGCAGTCGCTGCGCCGCACACAATGCCAGCAACATAAAGCCTGCCTGTCCAGCGATGCACTGCCATCAGACGTCTCCAGCGATGCACGGTCAGGTGAGGCCGGCGCAGCCCCGACCAGAACTGGAAGGGTCCCATCAGCAGAGCCAGAGAGCCGCCAAGCACATGGATCAGCAGCCATCCCGAGCGTTCCCAGAATCGCTCGTAGCTCGCTTCGGTGTATTGCAGATATTGCACGGCGTCATCGATCAAGAACGCCAGGGATAGAAAAATGATCATCAAAGCACCGAGCCTGGCAAATGCCCGCTGCACAACGTCGAGCTTGGTTTGCCGGTCGGTGGTAAGGTCGGAACTGTTCAGGTGTTCAGTCATCATCAAAACCCTCCTCATGCGACACGATGTCGCGAGACCTATGCTAGGTGCTGTCGGGCAGGGGGTTAAGGTACTGATGAACGAACGGTCAGTGCCGTGAACCAGCGGTTTTACGATTGGCATCACTGACAGACAAACGCATTCAGCGGTGCTCAATCCGTTAAACCTTCCACACCCCCTCGCCTGCGACACTATGGCGCATTGAATCCCCCCTGCATTTCCCTAGACTGTGGCCACATTACAACCACGCGCTAAAACGAGAACGACCCCTATGCCCATTCAAAAACTGCTGGTCCGCCACATCGCCGCGCTCACTGCACTCACCGCAGCATTTGGAGCGCATGCGCAAAGTACGCCCGCCATTGAAGAAGTTACTGTGTGGGGCGCCTCCAACAGCCAGCGCGCTGCAGCATCACATCCGAGCAGCATTCTCACGCAGCAGGATCTGGTCAGCATCAACGTCACCACCACAGAAGATGTGGTGAAGTTTGAACCCAGTCTGGTGATTCGCCGGCGTTTTATCGGTGACGCCAATGGCACCATGGGCATGCGCGGTTCCAACATGTTCCAGACGTCGCGTTCCATGGTGTTTGCGGATGGTGTGCCCTTGCATTACCTGCTGCAGTCGCGCTTTAACGGTGCCCCGCGTTGGACGATGGTGTCCTCCAGCGAGATTGCCCAGGTAGAAGTGCTGTATGGTCCGTTTTCCGCAGAGTTCAGTGGCAACTCCATGGGCGGCGTGGTGTTGATTGAATCGGCCATCCCGCAAGAGCGCGAGTTGCACTTTGACAGCTCCTATTTCTCTCAGGATTTTAGTGCCTACGGATTCAGCGACACGGTTACCGGCCATAAAATGTTTTTCTCTTATGGCGATAAAATTGGCGATACCAGTATTTACCTGTCCTACAACCGTCTGGACAGCGAGTCACAACCACAGTCGTTTTTCTTTGGCGCCAACACCTCAGCCGCTAGTGCCGCCAGTGTCACCGGCGGCGTGGTGGGCAGGGATGAACGCTCTGAATCCCGCTTATGGTTTGGCGATACCGGCGTGCAGGATACCCTGACAGACAACTTTAAATTGAAGATCGGCCAGGATTTTGGTGACTGGCAGGCGCTGTTAAACGTCGCTTATGAAGACCGTTACAACGGCTCCAATAAACCCAACAGTTACCTGCGTAGTGCCACAGGCGCCACAGTCTGGAGCGGTAACGTGCTGCAGAATGGCTTCCGCAACAATGTGCCGGCCGCGCGTCTGGGTGTGTCCGAACAGGAGCGTGACAGCCTGTCACTGGGTTTGCGCGTCCGTGGGCCGGTTGCGGACGGGGTGATGTTTGAAGCCAACGTCAATCAGTTTGACA
>CALQJO020000109.1 GCA_943330915.2 Rhodoferax sp. OV413
AAATCCATATAACGTCGATCCATCCAAAACATAGCTGGTAGGATCATAGTCCTCGCCACTGCCCATATGAACTGGCGACAACGTACTAATAGTGAGCCTATGATTTTCCATAAAAAAGCTGTTTTGGCTCATCATTCGTTCTCCGATGTACATGCGTCAGCGATTCTTTTGTGAACACCAGCAAGGTTTAGTGACACAACCGGTGCATACCCTTGATGAACCGTCTGAGGAATTGCTTTTGACAATTCACCGCATCCCCCGAGACCTTGGCCGAGGAAACTTTTGACTGAAAAACTTGATGGTGTAAATACACTGCCCGCCCTGACAAGCAGAACAGGATTTTTGAACGGTTGGCCACTGATGGCACCTAGGGAGCCATGCCGTCCGAATCGTGTAAATAACTGCCAGTAACTTTTATCGGCATTAAAACCCATGCCTTGCGGGGCACACGGCGAAAGCACCATCCAGCTGTTGCTATCGGCTTGCTTCGGCAACTCCGCTATTGCCGAGTTTGCTATTTCAAACTGGCCACGTCCGGTTGATGCGTCTTTACCGTAACCCGATAAACCGATATCGGAAAATGCCGACTTCAATTCGTCTACAGAAATTAGCGCTGTATCGATCTGAATATAGATATCCAGTAACGCGTTTGGGTGGTACCAGGATTGCGCTACTGAATAAGGAGCAAAGCCACCCTCGCCGGTCGTCCCTGTCATGCTGTTGATACTGTTATGAGTTCGGCCCTCTGATTTTAACCAGGCGCTATAAAGCTCGCTTGCCTGGCCAAGCTCACCAGCAGATTGACAAAAGTCCAGCCATTGCGTCACCGGCTGATGAAGGGCACTCAGCGGCATCCACTGCAGCCCCTTCCAACGCTTTCGCTCACCTTCGGATTTTTCGGCAGATGAAGCCATGCTGAAAAGAGGCAAACTGGGCCGGGGTATGTAACCGCTGGGAAACCCATCTGAAACAACGCAGAAGGGCTTGCCCGTCGCATAAGTTCTTAACAACTCATCTAGCCGGGAATCGCCGTATTTGTGTCTGATCGTCCAGCAAAGTTGCCCAAACAACGTATCGCCCATCAACGGTGTTGCAAAGGCAGACTGCGGCTGGATAGTAAAGCGCAAAGATTGCATACTTAATCTCCCGATCATGCAGCTTCAGCAAACGGATCAATTCCATCCAGCTTTTTCTGTAAATCAGCATCCACCAACTCAAACTTGACACGGCCGTAACCACGCGAACCGGAACCGCCCAACGCATCGAGCTCGATTAACTTGAGACCGGTAAGCAGCATGGCAACCAGTTCTGGCTCACTATCGATATCCAGCACCTTGATGCCAATCACAAAATCAAATTTTGCGCCTGCCGGAACTCGTTCAAAGTTGCGCGGATTATCTGCTGTTCCAGCAATGCGGTTGATGGTGTTCTCAAACTTGGTTTCCGTCACCAGCAGATTGCGATCCTGCTTGTCCTTCACCCAAACAGCATTCAAATTGCAATCTCTGGCGACCAGACGTGTCAGCCCAATACCTGACTCCTTTGCTGTTTGCTCATCCACCTTATCGCCACCCGAGATGCCGAACATCCGAATCAAATTCAAGGCAGCAGATTTTCTTGCTGAGGTATTGATTGATTTCAGGTGTGAGTACCCAAATGGTTTGCCACCGCTGTGCTCAACCAAACCCAGGTGCCACTCCAGCAGGCTACGCATTTTGCCCTTGATACTACTGCCCGGAATGTACGGCAGATTGGTATGCGGATTCTTGATGACAGGGCTATCGGTACCACCAATGTGCATCTCACTGTCACCGGCACCAATATGCAGGCCAGAAAGGAGTTCCAGATTGCCTTTTATTTCAATTATTTTTTCCAGCTTCATTTGATTACCCCTTGATCTGCTTGTAGAAACCCATAAATGCTTCCATAAACGTTTTGAAAGTTCTGAAAGTCCGCAGCGAATCGACTTGTTTCAAACCTTTTTCCATAAACTCTAAAAAGCTGTTGTCTACCAACTTCCGGCCATTTGCATACGCTACTTTCGCTGCAATCATCCTGATAAAGGGCAGGTTATCGATAAAACGTGTTTCATCAGACCCGACCTTTTCCTGCCACAAGCAAACCTCATCGTAAAATCGTCGGAGCTGCGTCGATTTGTTTTTATCACGTCCACCATTATCAGCAATCACCTGAGCACACTCCTTGGCAGTGTCGCTGAACAACTCAGGCGTTATTGTTTTGAGCGAAAACGCAGGCAAAGATTTGGCCTCTTCTCTGCGATCATTTCTTCTGTTTGTATCGTAGCCAGCCATATTTCACACTCCTTTAATCGCGGTATTGGTAAAGATGTGACTGCAGAGCAATATGGTAGCCTCTGCCGAATCGCGTGATGTCTTCTGCAAGCTTGCATTGAACTTCTGTTACAAGTGCTTTTTTCCTTCTCTCAAAATCTGCGGGCTCTTCAGCGCTGTGACGCCTGAGCTTTTCACCGACATTACGGTATACACGGTAAGCCAGCCAACTGCGCCAAAGCGCACTTTCAGGTCTCGTTTTCTCCTCACTGGCCATCTCGGATAATCTGAGCAAACCATACACAAAACCAGTGCTGAGGCGATGGTCGACTCGCCATTGGTCAAGATGCCGTGAAAGTTCGATTAGTTTTTCAAACTCATTCCAGGTAACAGACTGACCAAAGCAGGTAACGGCGTTTTTCTTGCCTGAGCCATGCTGTTTTGCGGCGTTCAGAGCGTTTTCGGCTTGGTCACCAAAGTAGCGGATAGGCAGGCCTGGCTTGGACAGATAGAGGCCCGCCGAGAAGTGAATATCCGGATTTCCCGTCACAAAACGTGAAAAGTCTTTGCGCATCTCAATGGCAAGACTCATTTGTTTTTTCCACGGCCCAATCAGAAAAAAATCGTCTCCGCCCGCAAACACCGTGTAAGTATTCGGAAAATCGCGCTTACAGCGCCACGGCAACCAAATCGCAAAAAACGCATTCATCTGCCGGGAGAGCGCTGCCATTTTTGCAAAGCTGGGAACCTGCATACCTTTTTGGAAGATCAAGCCCAGATTATCCACGTCACCCTTTAAGGTCTGGAGCGCAGATATCCCGCGCCAATGGCCCCTGGCATCATCCTGCTCAAAGAATCTGTCTTCATCAGCGATACAGTCCAGCGGTTTGATCCCATTCTTCTGAATATCCAGATCAATATCCGGTCCTGCTTTGCGATATTTATCCGAAAGCTTCCCATCAAAGTCATCAAAGATTGGCACGTATGCGTTTATGTAACGGCGTGCATATCCTGACCAGAGAATGCCGTTGGCCGACTCCGGTAACGAGAAATCCCAGGCACGAAGCAGATCGCCGCTTTCTGCCAATGCACCGAATTTACCCGAAACCTCCTCACTGTGAGTGAAGGTGATGTGATATCCAAAAAAGTCGGTACCCAAGGTTCTGTCATTGACGCGATTGCGACTAATCAAGACCCGATTGGTATGTCGATCAGCAAGGTAGCTGCCTGCCAGAATTTGATCCTTGGCCAACTGACTGATCCATAGCTCACCTTTGTAGAAAGTCTCAGCCGGACTGTATTCGTCCAACTGACACTCTCGGCCCTCAGCGAAAGAATCTACATAGCCGGTAAATACCGTCGGTGCGGATGCATCGCACAGGTCCATTCTCTGCAATTTTTGTTTGTCGAGAAGCGCAAACAAACGCTTCATCAGATCAGCAAACCCTGTTTTCCTATCACGACCATGACGGAAGCTATTTGAACTTGCCGGTAACCAGGCCAGCGTTAACCCTGCACGACCCTGGCTCTTTTTAATAAACCACGCATTGATTTCCTTTCGAACCAGGGTAAGTTTGTCAATTACCTCAGGTGTATTCGGTGCCAAAATCAGGAACTTACCTGCCGCATTGATCACTTGGCTGGTGGGCGGCAAACTTAGGGCTTGCAGAATTCTGAGCGCCGCACACTCGGTAAGTAACGAGACCATAAAAGAGCGGCCCCGTAACAGTTTTGCGGCAAACTTTTGACTGCTGCCACCCGATGCAAAAATAAATTCCTGAATTCCAGCCATATCGCCTTGAACCAGCAGCAACTTCTCTGTTTCGTCATCAGTACCAATTCTCAAGCCTGTTATTGCGCCAGAATCTTCAATACCGTTTGCTGTGTGCCAGCGCCACAAGGCCACGGCCAAGGCGGCTGTTGTTCTTGAGTGGTCATATAGGGAAACATCCGCCGGTATCTCAATAAACTTTCCATCAAGCTTTCCCGCTGTTGCAGATGGGATGGCATGTGAAAAAGCCATCCATAAGCTATCAAAATGATCCAGCCACATACTGAGGTTGCGCTTATGACTGCGGGGGATTGCACTGCTTCCGTCCTCCCGGGCAAGCGCCTTCATAAAACCATCCCACAAATTTTTATACTCATTTCGGGCGCTCTTGTCATCAGCAGGCTCACACTCTGACAAGCGCCTAGGGAACAGTGCCGCTGGTGACATTGGCGCCAAAGGGTAGCGCCATTCGTAGGTGGATTTTCTTTCAGTTAGTTTTATATTCTCGAATAAGGTGTATTGGCGCGTTCTGAGATAACTGGTGCGTTTTTTAGGCTCATCATTACTGCCATTCTCTTCCTCTGCCCGG
>CALQJO020000110.1 GCA_943330915.2 Rhodoferax sp. OV413
GCAACAACATTGTCAGCCTGACGTTGCTGGTGTTTCTCGAATAAAGCTTGCCATCTGGACGATTCGCCGCAGTCCGCTTCCTCATGAATCAACGCTTTTTCGTCGCGGTAGTAGGCGACCAGCGGTATATGGCTAGGACATACCGCTGCGCATGCACCGCACTCGATACAATCCAGTATCCCATTGCGCACAGCGCTGTCATGGCGCTGATGCCTGGATGAAAAATACAGTGTCTGAGGTTGTAACTTGACCGGACATACGGGTGCGCAAAAATCACAACGGATACAGTCGCGGTGCGGGACGCTGCTGGCCTCAACGCTTTGAATATCCTGCTGACTGGCCGCTAACAGACAATTGCTGGTTTTAAGTAACGGGGTCTCAAGATCATCCACCGCATACCCCATCAAGGGGCCGCCCACCAGCAGTCGCTCCAGCGATGATGGATCAAAACCAGCAAACTGCAATAGGTGAGATACGGGAGTGCCAATCAAAACGTCAACATTAACAGGGTTGCGAAGCGCACTGCCGGTCACGGTGGTGACTCGGGATATCAAGGGCTCGCCATCGGTGATTGCCTTGAATACCGCTCGGGCGGTGGCTACGCTGTGGCACAACACACCGACATCACTCGGGCGCTGGCCGGACATCGGTTGTATGCCGGTGATGATGCGGATTAGCTGCTTTTCGCCCCCGGACGGATAAATTGCAGGAACGAGTACCAGTTTAACAACAGACAATCCACCGAGAGGGTGATTAGCCGCCTCCAGTCCAGCAATAGCTGCTTGTATGGCTTTGATAGCCTCGTGCTTATCCTCTTCAATACCAATCGCACAGTCTTGCGCGCCGACAATCGTCTGAATGATCCGCGATCCCTCAACAATCTCATCGGCGTATTCCCGCATCAACGCTTCGTCCGCTGTTATGTAAGGCTCGCACTCAGCACCGTTAATGATCAGCGTTTTTATTGCGGATGCGCTCAGCTTAATGGCCGTTGGAAAACCGGCGCCCCCCAGACCACAAATACCCGCGTCAAACACCGCCTGTCGCAACTCATCTGTGTGTTTATGCTGCCACGGAGTTATCGATAATGGCGGTAACGGCAACTCCGGATCAGTAAGATCGTGTCCATCGGTTTTAATGACAATGGCAGTTTGACGAGGGTCAATACTTTGCTGCCAGGGACGGCTTGGCTGCGGCCTTATGTTCACCGCGGCCAGTTGATAATCGATAGCAGTGATAAATCCCGAGGTAGGCGCGTGCAAGTTAACACTGCCGTGCCCATTGGCTGCTGCAATCAACTGATGTTTGTAAACATGCTGGCCCGGCCTTACAACAGGGACTGCATCATCCCCCTGGTGCTGCTTCAGAGGCAAAATCAGTTGAGCAGGTAAAGGCAGCTGGGTTGATGGCATGCCAATAATCTTATGCTGTAAAGATACTTGCTTGTTTGGCGGGGGAAGTATGCCACCCGGTAACGAATGAATCGGCGATAACCAGCCCGGTTTTCCAGCAAGTCGAAACAAAAAAGGCTTGATGTATTTTGTAATCAAAAAACTGCGACTTATGCGGCTCATGTGTTCACCACTCTGATGGTGGACAGACCCTGGACAGCCAGAGGCAACATGTCGATGCAGTCAACAGGGCAGGGATCTACACACAGATCACACCCTGTGCAATCAGCCGTAATGACGGTATGCATTAATTTGGGCGCGCCAACAATCGCATCAACCGGACAAGCCTGAATGCATTTGGTGCAACCAATACACTCCGGCTCACGAATCACCGCAACGCGCTTTGGCAAATGCCAGCCGTGGGAGACATCCAGAGGCGTCTCTGGCAGTTCCAGAAGTTTGGCCAGACGTCTGATAGTCTGGCTTCCCCCTGGCGGGCAACGATTGATGTTTTCCCCTGCAGCGATAGCCTGTGCGTAGGGCAAGCAACCCGCATAACCACACTGTCCACATTGTGTTTGCGGCAACACTTTATTGATGCGCTCTACTACCGGCCCGGCAAGCGTGCTTCTGCCTGCAATGCCCCTTTGCAGTCGAACCATACACCAGAGAAAACCGAGTAACAGCGCTACCATTAACAGAACGGCGCCCAGGATATTGATCATGGCACTATTCCTTCTAAAGCAAGGATTGCCAGCGACATAATGCCCGCACTGACCAACAAAACTGGCGTGCCCCTGAAAGGCAGTGGTACGTCATCAGTATTAACGCGTTGCTGAATCGCTGAAAAAATCAGCAGGAACATGACAAACGCGACTGCGTTAACGGCTGCAAACACGGCGATGGCAGCCACGTTATCCAGCTGCCATACCGCTAACAGACTGGTCCCAATGACCGCACTGTTTAATGCGGCCACCGGCAAACTGCGGTTTAAAACCGCAAGATCAGCCAGAGCAAGGTGTGTCAGCACCAAACGCAGCGGCACAAGCAACAGGGATGACAACACCATGGTTAGTGGCAGAACCAACCATTGTTCAGGCATCTGGCTCGATAACTGACTTGCCAGTGCCAACAACAGATAAGTGATCATGGTGCTGAACACCATCAGAAACGCCACACAAAGCCCAAAGAGGCCAGTGCGGCGCAACCCGTACGCACCTGCGAACCACGCATCCAGCCCCAACATTTGAGTCAGTACCAAATGATTGACCAAGGCGATGCTGACTAAGGCAGTTAGAAATTCTGACACTAATGCGTTTTCCGTACGTAGTACTTCAATAACAATGGCGGGCAGTGACCACAGGCGCGGGAGTTTATCATGACAATCCGCGCGATAGTGCGCTGAGAACTGTTTCGCCTTTTGCCCGGCAAGACATCAATCGCGTATCATCGGCAGCGGTTTGCCGATATCAAGGCAATTATGTTCGACTTTCCACGTCAGGGTGCGTGGTTTAACAGGAAGCAGTATCGTGAAGAAGTGGATGTGTATTGTTTGTGGTCTGATATATGACGAGGCAGAGGGTTGGCCGGATGACGGCATTGCTGCGGGAACACGCTGGGAAGATGTTCCTGCCGACTGGGCATGTCCTGAATGCGGTGTTGGCAAAGAAGACTTTGAAATGATTGAAACAAATTAAAAAGGATCACCCCGGTGTCAAAACGTAAAATTCTGGTAACCAGCGCTCTGCCTTATGCTAACGGTCCGATTCATCTTGGCCATGTCCTGGAGGCAGTGCAGACAGATATCTGGGTGCGTTTTCAGAAAATGCGCGGCGAACACTGTATCTATGTGTGTGCTGATGATGCCCATGGCACCGCCATTATGTTGCGGGCTGAAAATGAAGGCATTTCTTCTGAGCAATTGATAGATAAAGTAAAAGCTGATCATAAAAGCGCATATGACGGATTTTTAATAGATTTTGATAATTTTCATTCAACCCACAGTGAAGAAAATCGCCACTTGTCTGCAACCGTTTATAAAGCGCTGCGGGCCAATAATCGCATCGCAGTACGCAACATTACGCAGCTGTATGATCCGGAAAAAGGCCTGTTTCTGGCGGATCGTTTTGTAAAAGGCAGTTGCCCCAAGTGCAAAGCCGATGACCAGTATGGCGACAACTGCGAAGTCTGCGGAGCAACCTACAGCCCTAATGATCTGATCAATCCCCGCTCAACGTTGTCCGGAGCGACACCGGTGCAGCGCGAGTCGGAGCATTACTTCTTCAAGCTGCCTGAGTTTACCGACATGTTAAAAGCGTGGACGCGCAGCGGCACTCTGCAGGAACAGGTTGCCAACAAACTCAGTGAATGGCTGGATGCCGGACTACAGGAATGGGACATTAGCCGAGATGCACCGTATTTTGGCTTTGAGATCCCCGATACGACCGGCAAGTATTTTTACGTCTGGCTGGATGCGCCTATTGGTTACATGGCAAGTTTCCTGAATTTTTGTGATCGCACCGGCACATCGTTTGCTGATTATTGGGCACCGGATAGCAGTGCAGAGCTGTATCATTTTATCGGCAAGGACATCATCAATTTCCACGCATTGTTCTGGCCTGCCATGCTGACTGATGCGGGGTATCGGACTCCCACCGCTGTGTTTGCACACGGATTTATGACGGTAAATGGTAAAAAAATGTCCAAGTCCCGGGGCACCTTTATCAACGGGCATACCTACCTACGACACTTGCATCCTGAATACCTGCGCTATTTTCTGGCATCCCGCCTGGGCAATGGCGTCGATGACCTTGATCTGAATCTGGAAGAATTTGTAAACAAGGTGAACTCGGATCTGGTTGGCAAACTGGTCAATATTGCCAGCCGTTGCGCGGGGTTCATCACGCGCGGTTTTGACGGAGTATTGGGTGCGCAGCTTGAAGCACCAGAATTGGTTACCGAGTGCCAGGCTGCAGGCGACGAAATCGCGCAGGCTTATGAACAACGAGAGTACCAGCGGGCAATAAGGCAGATCATGATGCTGGCCGGCAAAGCCAATCAGTACATTGCCGAGCAAGCACCCTGGACGCTGGCGAAACAGAATCCCCACGACCCGCAGGTTCAGGCGATCTGTACAACGGGCATTAATTTGTTCCGC
>CALQJO020000111.1 GCA_943330915.2 Rhodoferax sp. OV413
GCAACCAGTGCCCTGTGAGCCCACCCAGATCCATCTTCTGCTGTTGCCGACTGGAGAATCTTGACCAGTCCATCCATGCGAGGCGCCGCTCATCCTGAACGGAATCCGCCAAACTGTTAGTATCATGGACATTAAAATCCATAACACCACCCAGTTGAAACTGTGAAACAAACGATACTCGGCGGATAATGTTCCTGAGCAAAATCTGGGCGGTTATATCTTTTGCCCCTAGAATTTTTTTATCTTTTTGTATGCGTAGCGGTGTAAAAAAGTGCAGATGAATATTTGCACCATCATTGAATGTTGGTAACTGTATAGCAGGCACGTGGGCCATGACCACTGGCGTTTCTTCACTATAGACAACCTGTTCTGCACCATCCGTCAGCAACACCACATCGACCAACTCGCCCTTGCCTTCGTATTTACCCAGCCCTCGCAATAACGCCCTTCGCCAGGCCAGAATGATCAGCGCAAGCTGGCCCAACGACTCTCCCATCAGAACCATATTAAAACTGAATAGATCGCCCTTCTGATAGGTTTTGACGCCCATCGGTGGCGGTTCAACCAGATATGGCACCGGAATCTGCTGCACTGTGTTGAATAATTGATTACTGCGCGGTATCTCATGGGGCGAAAATATTAACGGATAGGGGCATTGTGTCAGCAGTGGGCAACCTTCGCAGGTTTTAGCCTTGGTGATGCATGAGAGTTGACGCAGCGCGTGCCCAAAAGAGCCGCGCAGCGCAGAACCCGCATAAAGCTGAGTATGTATTGATTCAGTTACCCGAAACGTAAATCGGTATCGTGCAATGGGCAACGCTTTAGCATCATTCATACCGGCTCTCCACCAACCAGTTGTTGATATGTTCATAAATCTGTTTGTCACAGCTTTTTAACAAAGTTTCCCTGCACTCAGCGTCTGACATTGCATGGACAAAAGCCTGCTTGATGATGGCCAGGGCATCCCACAAACTTAACTCAGACATCCTAGCTGCAGCCATAAACTCCTTGGTTAAGGTGGTACGGGAAATTCCGGGGTTATCGCTATTGATAGTCAGTGCAACACCGCTTCGCCACAAGGCTTCCAAAGGATATCGCGGTAGTTGCGAAGTCATCGGATAGAAAGAGTCATGGAAACCAATGACCTCACGATTACTGCTGGGACATAACTCAAGGCAGATACCCCTGTTACGAAAGCGTTGTAATAACTCTGGGCTGTCTGCAAGTGACAGGCCGTGACCGATACGATCAGCATGTAAGTGATAAGCTGCCTGCCAGATATTTGCCGCAGATTCACCTTCGCCTGCATGAATAGTCAACGGCAGGCATTGCTCAAAGGCCGGCAAAAATGCTGTTGCCATTTTTTCGGGGCTTACTGCATTTTCGTCACCAGCCATGTCCAGCCCTACCAGAAAGTTTTTTGTTGTCGGGTCAGACAGCGTTGACGCCGCTAGTTTGACAATCTCTGCAGTGTTCCTATGCCGCCGGTCCAGAATCCAGATAAACCTGTAGGTGCACAAATCATCATCGGGCAAGTGGCGGCGAAAATCCTGTAACCATGCAACAGGGTCTGGGCTGTATTTTTGGGGACTGCCGCGAAGTTCGAGATAAACAATAGATTCGGCCGTTGTGTAAGCTCTGATCGCTTCTGAATACGATTTCAGCGCCGCTGGGTGCCCCAGAACTGCAGAGCCGGTGAGTTCACCAGGTCTTTCATAGGCACTGAAACCATGCTCATGATTGAATTTCAGTGCTACCCGCGGCTCTGTACACTCATACAAGTTGTGTTGCAACTGATCTGCTGTTGCATGCACCAGAATGGCAGAGGCGTATTCAGCGCGTTTTATTGGCGCTAGTCGTTTGTCCAAGTAGATGTCGGGCCAGCACCAAGGCCAACTCTGCATCGCAAGCAGTGGTTTCACCTTGCTGAGTGCCATATCGCGCTGGTCACCTGTCATATTCGACCAGATGGCATGACCAATGGTTTGTTGCGCGGCGATGTCAGGTATGCCACCCAAATGACAATGCAATTCAGCTTTTGGAAGTCGTTGGATGAGCGCACGATGCGATGCGTTCAGGGGAGTATGTCGCAACCGGTCGATTTCTGCCGGCGGCAAGCGGTAAAGATGACGCCAATTCTCGTGTTTTTCATGGCTGGAAATCTGTGCCAGATAGTTACTTAATAACTGCCCAGCGTTTTCTTCCCGTATTTCCGCCTCGTCTACCAGTGATAGCGTATCCTGATGAAAATAAACGTACTGGTCTTGAGCCGACAAACTATGCGTGGGCAGCAAAGGGAATCGCCGGGCACACACTGGAGGAGAATTTTCCCATTCTGTATCCAGGGTTTCACGCCTGCTGTAGCGGCCAACAAACGCAGGCATCAGCCGAGCTGACAAATCAACAGCAAGCGGATGGGTCCAATAAACGGGGGAATTACTGCCCAACTCCTGCTCGTTTTGCACTCCTTCAGGGCCGACCACATGGAGCAGACCCGAGGCACCAAACAGACTCGCGGCTCGTTGCAAGTCAGCACTCATGGTTTTGCGACCGCCGGCCAATGAACAAACCACCTTGCCGGACTCAGATGCCAACAACGTTGTGCGGAAAACGAGTTCACGCAAGTGAGCGAGTTCGATCGGGTCAGTAACCTGATCAGTTTCCGCAGCGATGAAAACACGCAATGTTAACGGAAGCCTCAGCAGGGCATTCCATTCTGATACACGCTTAATCCCCTCTCTGGTGCGCAGGCTGTCTGAGGTAATAATCCAGAGTTCATCAAGATCATCGATAGCACTCTCAGATCTCACGCTCTGCAACAACGATTGATCCGGATGGTATTTGTACAGATCACACCTTGACGGCGCCAACACACCCACCACTTCGGGGATGACTTGCCATGAACCGCCAAGGGTGGCGAGTAATATTTTGGGTAATGACATTAAGCATAGTCCCTTACGTTAATACATTTGGCTACGGCAAGAGGCGCTTATGACTCGAGCGCCTTTAATCTCGCCTTCCATTTGTCATTTTTTCTGATGTCAAAACCCAAATGTGCGGTAAATTCTGGCAACAGCGCGGCGAGCATTGCTTTGTCCTCTGCACTCCAAGTCTGGGCCTGCTCTGCCAACTGCGCGGCTTGAGATGCCAGCATCGATCCTGCGCCCTGTCCCTTAGCCTCACCATTCACCATACGGCTACGCAGCAGCTCTACCGCCTGCGCCTGCTCGCTCATAGCAGCCAGCGCCGCCAAACGCTCGGCTTCCTGCTTTTCAGCAAGTTCTTTATCCCGGCGCACTTGTTCCTGTCTGGCAGCTTCGACGGCTTGACGCTGTTTCAATTCTGTTATTTTCGCTTGCAAGGATTCTTTGGTAACGCGCTCCTTCTCCCAGGATTCACGATTGAAACTCAGCATTTTTTCCGCGAGGGAACGGCTGATTTTGCAGTCGGGATCCCGATCAATCTCAATCAATATCCAGCCAAAAGGTTGCAGGTTGGTTTTCGCTTTTTCCTGCTCACCGGCTAACCAGAGTGTTGTTGCCGTTTCGTTGCCAAACTGTTTCGGATCATTCTTGCGTTGAGGAATTTCTATGTTTCTTGCACCCTCTATCGTGAGCCCCACCGCGCTGGTGTGCCGACCAACCCGCATGAGCATGGCTTTGTTTTGATCCAGCAGTTGTCTGATCTCGTTATTAAAAAGATCGCTGACACAGGCCAACCAACGTTGATCTAGGCAATTGATATCCTTCAGCGTTTTTAATTCTGTATCAAATAATTTCCTGTAATACCTGTTGCTGGCATTGAGCAGTTCCTGCAGGTTGAACTGTTTCGCCGGTACATCCTTGGTATTTCGCAAATCAATTTGCAGCACATTCAACTGCGCATCAAATGCCGCTGATGACATCGCGGGTACTACTTCCCGAAGCACAGATAATCCAGCGCTTTTTAGCTCCTTATCCAGTCTGCTTTTGTCTTTGGGGACATTGTTATCAAAGATCACCCGGGTAGAAAGGTTGCCCCTTACCTGTTTCGATTGAGCATCGCTTATTTTAATCAAGCGCATGGGATCGTCTTGAAACTTGCCTCCCATTAATTCTACTTCGAGTGTTTTGGCGTCTCGTTTGTCAAGACGCCTTGTTAAGCCTGCATTTAATTCATTCAGAACAGCGGTTCTAAGCGCTCCTTTAAGCCCGGAACCTGGCAACAACGGCGTTTGATCGTGGCTGTTAAAAGCTGTGCGGCTGATTTCCAGGGCATTGATAATATTGCGCCCGCCGGTCTCGTTTTGCGCCACCTGACCAACTTTGCTGCGATAACGCTCCGCAACCGCATCGGAAACGCTGACACTGTGGGTTGATACTGCAGATATCCTGTCTCGCAAACTGTAGATAAAGGATTGCATCCTCAGCAAAGCTCTTGGCGACTCTACAAGTTTACCAAGCTGTTCTTTTTCGTCGGCAGTCAGTATTGAGGAAGCCAGATCTGCTGTTTCAAATCCATA
>CALQJO020000112.1 GCA_943330915.2 Rhodoferax sp. OV413
AGGGTGGTGTCCGTTGAAGAACAATCAGACTGCCGCAGGCAGTCGTTCTGAAACCGACCCACCCTCAGGCCAGGCCGGCTCCTCAGGACAAAAAATTACTGAACCTGCCCCGCCAACGTCAACAAATACGCCCGGATATTTTCAACTTCCGCCGCCCCAATGTCTGCTGAGAACCCCGGCATACCCCGCGACAACAAACTACCATCCAGCACAATGCTGTGAAATGCAGCTTCCGTCAGCAACATCGGCGAGTAACGCAAATCAGGTATAGGACCGGCACTCATCGCCATCGGCGCATGACATACCACACAGAAAGCACCGTACAGCACACCACCCACATTGGCATCGCCTGCGCTGGTAACACCCGCCAGATTTAAAGGCTGCGGCGGGGTAATCTCAAACTGTGGCAACTGCCCCTCAGCGCCCAGCTTAAAGGCCATCAATCGGCCATTACGTTGCCGCGGATAATTACCGGATAACATCCCCATGGTCATCGGGATGGCGCCACCCTGTCCGGCCAGCGCCAACACATACTGCTCACCATCCAGTTCATAGGTCACCGCCCCACCCAGAATCGCGTCACCCACCTCGAAATTCCAAAGCTGCTCACCGGTATCGGTGCGATAGGCGTGGAACTGACCATCCGCTGAACCCTGGAAAACCAGTCCGCCACCGGTGGACAACAAACCGCTGTTGCCATAGACCGAGTAACTGACGCGCCAGGCTTCCGTTTGCGTCAGCGGGTTCCACGCGATCAATGCCGACAAGGGTTCATTCTCAAGTATTTGTGCGGCCTGAGGGTTGGCAGGTTCGCCCGGCATCGCATCCTGCCCTATGTTCCAACCCGTGTTCAGTGGCGCAAATTCAGCAGGGTTACTGAATTGATAAGAGGTGTTCTGCGTAGGGACAAACACATAACCGGTTTGTGGATCATAAGACATCGGATACCAGTTATGTCCGCCTAACGGGCCAGGTATCACAATCGCCGGCTGATCGCGGTAGCGCACAATCTCAGACTCTATCGGCCGCCCGGTTTGTGCATCAAGTCCCGATGCCCAGTTCATCGGCACATAATTATTGCCAGAGATAAACTCACCGGTGGCGCGATCCAGCACATAAAAGAAGCCGTTTTTGGGCGCCTGCATGATGACCTGACGCTGTCGGCCGTCGATCTGTATGTCAGCCAGAATCATGTGTTGTGTTGCGGTGTAATCCCATGAATCCGCCGGCGTGGTCTGGAAGTGCCAGACGTATTCACCGGTGTCCGGGCGCAGGGCAACAATGGACGACAGGAACAGGTTATCGCCCTGCCCGTTTGAGCGTATTTCATGGTTCCACGGGCTGCCGTTACCCACGCCGATATATAACAGATTCAGTGCCGGATCGTAGGCCATTGCATCCCAGACCGTACCGCCGCCACCAATCGCCCACCACTCACCCGCCCAAGTTTCAGCGGCCATTTCCATGGCGGCATTCTCAAATCCATTGGCGGGATTGCCGGGCACGGTATAAAAACGCCACACCAACTCGCCGGTCTCAGAATCATAGGCCGAGACATAACCTCGCACCCCTAATTCACCACCGCCATTACCAATAATGACCTTGCCGTCAATAATGCGCGGGGCGCCGGTGATGGTGTAGCGCATGGCAGGATCGACGGTCATTGTTGACCAGGCTTCTTCACCGGTCGCACGATCGAGTGCAATCAGTCGTCCGTCAAGTGCGCCGAAATAGACTTTATCGCCCCAGGCAGCCATGC
Source organism: Rhodoferax sp. OV413 (assembly GCA_943330915.2). Taxonomy (GTDB): domain Bacteria; phylum Pseudomonadota; class Gammaproteobacteria; order Pseudomonadales; family Pseudohongiellaceae; genus Pseudohongiella. The sequence continues at coordinate 1,760 of CALQJO020000112.1, forward strand.
CGCGGTTGACCACATCACAGCAGGCATCCACCGCTTTGGCGCCGGGCACTTGCGGATCATACCGCCAGATTTCCTGACCGGTGCGCGCATCCAGCGCAAAGGCTTTGCTCCACGCAGTGGTGAGGTAGACCACACCATCAATCACCAGTGGGGTGGCTTGCTGACCACGGTCGGTATCCAGTTCAAAATCCCAGGCCAGTCCCAGATCAGCAACATTATTGCGGTTGATAATGTCCAATGGCGAGTTGCGCTGTTCGGAGTAGGTGCGGCCATGTGTCAGCCACTCACTGTTACTGGCGGCAGCAATACGCGCTGCGTTGACCGGGGTGATGGCCGGGCTTGTTATTTCACTATTGGCAACGGTGTCAACACTTGCAACATCATTGGCCGGAGCAGCAGGCTCTGTCGGTTCCCCTGAACACGCCATCAGTAACAACAGGGCGCTGGCCGCCAGCGTCAGCCGTAATCTGGCGCCGGCTGACCCGGCGCGGGGGCTGTCATGGACCGTGCTGCCATGTACAGTGCTGCCATGTAACGCGGGGTGTGTGAGGGGCTTGTTCATGCGCGGTCTCCGGTGATGTTTTTGTTGGCTGTTGCCGTCAGGCACCGAGCATAAACAGGCACCGGAAGGCGCGCAAGAGCAGGCGTTCGGTTTGCCAGGGTTTTATTGGGCGACAGCCTGTACACGCACGGTCAAGGTCACTTCTGTCTCACCGGCGTCGGCCGATGGCGCAGCCATTTCTGTGGAGGCGTCCGCTGCGACAGCACGCATCATCATCGGTTGTGCATAACCGTCGGATTGCGAGTCAATGTCAACAGCGGCGATGTCGACGGTGGTTTTACCCAGCGCTGCGGCCGCGCGGGCGGCCTTTTGCTGCGCTCGCTGTAAAGCGGCTTCCATGAGATTGTCGCGCACCTCGTCCGCTCGTTCGGTACTCAGACTGTAGGACAGTTGATTCATCAGAAACCCCATCGCCTGCAGGCGCCCGGCCAGTTCCAACAGTGTTGCCGCGTCGCGGCTTTGCAGGGTCATACTTTGGCTGCCGCGCCACATCTCGTCAGCACGGTTGCCCGCGGGATGATGATTGAACTGATACACCCCGTAATAACCGGTGCTGACATCTATACCCTCAATACCCCGGGTCATCGTCAGCGCCTGCGCCATGGCTTCGTTGATCTGGTTCTGCACTGCAGCGGCGTCCTGGTGATCGATCTCGATACGCAGGTCCGCGCTGAGCGTATCCTGACCGACGCGTGTGCGCTCGGTCACCGTCAGGGTGATCAGGGTCTGGCCTTCGGGCAGCAGGCTTTGCGCCCATACTGGTGCGGAGATCATCAGCCAGCATGCGCAGCAGATCAGGGATATTGTTGACGAACAGACTTTCTTTAACGGGCTCATCGTTGCCTCCTGCTTGTTATCCATAAAACGGTTACTCTACCAGAAGCATATCGCAGCCAGCCTGAAGCCAGGCTTAACCAACAGACAATCACTTGCGTCAGAGCGTGTCATGAGCATACCCGATCCTGCGATCAGTTTTGTCACCGAACACGGCATCCTGCTGGAGTTTGTGGCGGCTGACAGCAGCGTGATCGAGCCGGCCTTGCAACAACGGCTCTGCCAACTCGCCACCTTGCTGCGCGAGCACTCACACACCGGGCCGCTGCTGTGTGACATTGTCACCGCGCCAGGCAGCCTGCTGCTGGTGCTGCATGACGGGCGCACCGCGCGCCGCTTGCTGCGGCATGCAGAAACCTTATGGCGGGCCAGCGCGCAGCAGAGTATCAACGCCAGGATTGTCACCGTGCCAGTCATGTATGGTGGCGAATGTGGCCCCGATCTTGAGCAGGCCGCGAGCTTGTGCGGCATGAGCACAACCCGCTTTGTGGAGCGCCACGCGGCAGGCCAGTATTTTGTGCAAAGTCTTGGATTTATGCCGGGTTTTGCCTATCTGGGCGGACTGGATCCGCAACTGCACATAAAACGCAAGGACACTCCGTCAGCACGCGTTGCCGCCGGTTCTGTGGCCATCGGCGGCAGCCATACCGGCATTTATCCGTCGGAGTCACCGGGTGGATGGCATGTGATTGGCCGTACATCTCTCACCCTGTTTGACGCCAACGCACAGCAACCCTGCCTGCTGCAACCCGGTGACACCGTCAGGTTCGTCGCGCAAAAGGAGAACCGGTCATGATTGAAGTCTTGCTGAGCTCTCCACTGCTGACCATTCAGGACAGTGGCCGCACCGGCTGGCGACATCTGGGAGTACCGCGCTGCGGCATGATGGATGACCTGGCACTGAGACAGGGCAATCTGCTGCTTGGCAACGATGAAGGTGCGGCGGCGCTGGAAGTCACCAGCGCCCCGGTGCTGCTCAGATTTCTGCAAAACAGTGCCATTGTGTTGATGGGCGCCGATATGCAAGCCAGCATTCTGGAGCCCGATTTTGCCAACACCCGCCAGCAGAGACTGTTGACCGGTTTTGTTTACCTGCTGCGCGCAGGTGAATGCTTGCGCTTGAATGCGGCAAAAACGCCCGGCCAACGAGCGATGCTGATGGTACGCGGTGGCATTGATGTGCCCGTGGTGCTGGGTTCGCGCAGTACTGACATCATGAATGGTTTTGGTGGACTGCTAGGGCAGGCACTACGCGCCGGCGACAAAATCCCCGTGGGCGAGCACAGCAACACACCCTTACCTCTCAAAACCGGCGTGCGCCAGCAC
>CALQJO020000113.1 GCA_943330915.2 Rhodoferax sp. OV413
GCACTGCGATGGTTAGATGAGTTGGGCGAGCGGCAACGAGCAGTTCTGGTGAGAAGATATGGTCTTGACGGACATGAGCAGATGACACTAGAGCAGGTAGGTGAGGATATAGGGCTGACCAGAGAGCGTGTCAGGCAGATTCAAATAGAGGCTATGCGGCGGCTTGGAAGAATCGCCAGCCGCGAGGGATACGACGTCGACGCATTTTTCGGGGAGGAGATAATTTCCGACCACGCTTATCTGAATGCCTGTCAGGCTTGATCTACACGGGTCCGCCGCACTGGCAGGATATCGTTAGCGGCTACGGGTTTGTCGGCTGTCGACGCGATTGAGAATACCCGACCGTCACAGCAGACTACTTGATCAGTAATTTGACTTTCTGAGCCACGCCGCTCCACTTTTCTGCGTCAGTCATGGGGGGCTTCATCTGGGTAATGTTCGGCCACTTCTGAGCCAATTCTGCATTTAATTCAAGGAATTGCTTCTGGTCATCCGGCAATTCGTCCTCTGCATAAATTGCGTCAACCGGACACTCAGGCTCACACAGCGCACAGTCAATACATTCATCCGGGTGAATCACCAGAAAATTGGGGCCTTCGTAAAAGCAGTCTACCGGACAGACTTCCACGCAGTCTGTGTGTTTACAGTTGATACAATTTTCACCGACTACAAATGTCATAATGCTTTCCAGTCTGAATCAAACGATGCGGCATTATAATGTACCTTCCCGCTGCCGACAAACCCGCTGACAGCATCCGCAGTGATTCATCAAAGTGATTTTTTGAGTTCATACAGAAGCTGTTGTGCCTGCCTTGGTGTCAGGCCGTCAGGATCCAGCTGTCTAAGTTGTTCGAGTACCGGGTGAGGTGTTGTGGCAAACAGATCGCTTTGAGCGGGTGAACTCCGCGTGTTGTGAGTACGCAACTCTTGTTTGTTGCCCTGGCCGGACAGCAAAGGCTTAGGCCCTGACACTGCCAGGTTCTCCAGCTCCCTCAGCTTTTTGCGTGCCTGTTCGATAACGGCCGCGGGTATGCCCGCCAGTTGTGCGACCTGTAACCCATAACTCTGGTTGGCTGGTCCGTCTTTGACGGTGTGCATGAACACAATACCTTGCTGGTGCTCAGCCGCATCCAGATGCACATTACCAACGTTGTTATGTGTCTCGGGCAATACGGTCAATTCGAAATAGTGAGTTGCGAACAGGGTCATGGCGCGGATCTGCTCTGCAATGTATAGCGCGCTCGCCCATGCCAGGGACAGGCCATCAAAGGTGCTGGTGCCGCGACCAACCTCATCCATCAATACCAGGCTTTTTTGTGTGGCGTTATGCAGAATGTTGGCTGTTTCTGTCATCTCCACCATAAATGTGGAACGGCCACCGGCCAGGTCATCTGATGACCCTATGCGGGTAAAAATGCGATCCACCGGGCCGATGACAGCAGCAGTTGCCGGCACGTGGCTTCCACAGAATGCCAGCAGCACTATCAGTGCGGTCTGGCGCATGTAAGTGGATTTACCACCCATGTTGGGTCCGGTAATGATCAGCATGTGTTTTTCACTGCCGAGTCGGGTGTCATTGGGTACAAACTGCTTTTCCAGTACCTGTTCTACAACGGGATGGCGTCCCTGTTCGATATAGATTCCAATCTGTTCACTTAACACCGGTTGCGCCCAGCCCAGGGTGATTGCCCGTTCGGCAAAATTACACAGCACATCAAGTTCCGACAATGCTGCGCCGCTGTCCTGTAGTCCAGACAGTTGCCCTGCAGTGACTTCGAGCAGTTCGTCGTAGAGCAGCTTTTCGCGGGCCAGTGCTTTGCTGTTGGCGCTCAGCACCCGGTCTTCAAATACCTTAAGTTCTGGGGTAATAAACCGTTCTGCATTCTTCAAGGTTTGCCGTCGTTGATAGTCTACAGGCATGTGGTCAGCCTGCGCTTTGCTGACCTCAATGAAGTAGCCATGCACACGGTTGTAGCCCACTTTCAGAGTACTTAGCCCGGTGCGTTGTTTCTCTCTCACCTCCATATCAATCAGAAATTGCCCGGCGTTGCTGCTAAGCGCCCGAAGTTCATCGAGTTCAGCATCATAATGCTCTGCAATCACTCCACCTTCGCGGATTACCACCGGTGGATTCTCGATGAGAGCAGCCTGGAGTTGGGCGCACAGGGCAGGGTAGTCGCCGATTGCTGTCTGAAGTTCGGCAAGGCGTGTCGTTTCCGTTCCGCTCTGCAGGTGATCCAGCGCAGCCTGCAACGCTGGAAACACCATAAGCGCGTCCCGCAGTCGTGCCATGTCCCGCGGGCGTGCCGAGCGCAGCGCTACCCGTGCCAGTATGCGCTCTACATCCCCCACCTGCTTAAGCAGCGGCTGCAAGGCTTCGAAAGCATACTGGTTCTGCAGCGTGCTGATGACTTGCTGGCGTTGTAACAGTATTTTGCGCTGACGCAAGGGTCGGTTCAGCCAACGATTCAACAGGCGGCTGCCCATCGCTGTGCTGGTGGAGTCGATGACTGACATCAATGTGTTGCTGCTGCCACCGCCCAGGTTCCTGTCCAATTCCAGGTTGCGCCGGCTGGCACCGTCCAGAATCAATGCATCGGCCGCTAGCTCCGCACTCATTCTTTGTATGTGAGGCAGGGCCGAGCGCTGAGTATCTTTGGCATAGGTCAGCAGACACCCGGCAGCCTGAATCGCCAGAGGCATGTCCTCACAGCCAAAACCGCGTAAATCGCGTGTTTGGAAGTGGCTGATTAATTGCCGGTAACAGGTATCACTGTCGAATTCCCACACCGGGCGTCGACGCAGGCCTGGCCTGCCGGCGAGTTCAGTCGGCAGCAGCAGATGTTCGTTTACCAGGAGTTCTGCCGGCCTGATGCGTTCTATCTCGGCAATCACATGACCCAGACCGCTGACTTCACTGACGTAGAAACGACCACCGCTGATATCCATCCAGGCAAGTCCGCACAGCAGTTCTCCGATGCCTGGTTTTTCAGTCATGCTCAATGACATCAGAACGCAGTCGCTCCGCGCATCCAGCAAGGCTTCATCACTGATTGTGCCTGGTGTAATGATGCGAACAATCTGGCGTTCCACCGGACCTTTGCTGGTAGCCGGGTCCCCGATCTGTTCGCAGATAGCGACGGATTTGCCCATCTCCACAAGGCGGGCAAGGTAGCGCTCAACTGAGTGATAGGGCACGCCACACATAGGGATAGGTTTGCCATTCACGTTGCCTCGTGCCGTGAGGGTGATATCCAGCAGATTAGCAGCCTCGACCGCATCCTGAAAAAACAGTTCGTAGAAGTCGCCCATCCGGTAAAACAGCAGGTTGTCTGGCTGTTGCGCCTTGATTCGCAAAAACTGCTGAATCATTGGTGTGTGTTGCGATAAATCCTTTTCAATCAATTTATTGCCTGCTTTTTGCAATGTTATTTATTATTAATTTCAGGGGGTGCTGGATTTCACAAGTTCAGCATTCTATGTGATGTGAAGTGTGTGTTTAAACGCCTTGCGTGGCAATGGTAAACTTTGTCCATGAGCAACTCTACGAGTCAACAGACATTAAACAGCATGGCCGCACGTCTTGGCGGAATTCTTGGTAGTCAGGGGCTGACTCTGACCACTGCGGAGTCCTGTACCGGTGGTTGGATTGCACAAACACTTACCGCAGTGCCAGGCAGTTCTGGTTGGTTTGATGCGGGATTTGTAACCTACTCAAATGCCATCAAGCACAAGGTTCTGAATGTGCCACTTGAGTTTCTGCAAGGCGCTCAGGCACCGGGTGCTGTCAGCGAGCCCACCGTTCTCGCGATGGCTGATGGAGCATTGCGGTTGGCGTCAGCAGATTGGTCGGTCGCAACCAGTGGCATCGCCGGACCCGGTGGTGCGGTACCCGGAAAGCCCGTGGGCATGGTGTGGATAGCTTGGGCATCTGCACGAGGTGCCTCCGCTCAGGTTTTCAATTTTCCAGGAAACCGTGACCATGTCAGGTGCCAGTCTGTCGCAGCAGCGTTGGCAGGACTGCTTGACCGGCTCGAGAATCCCGCTGATTTTTCCCCATAATACTGGTTGAATATACAGTAAGGCTCTGCTTTAATACTGGACATGCACCAATTCTTAATCAAACTTCAGGATGCTTCACATGGCAGATACACAGGTTCGTGACCCTAACAAGGAAAAAGCACTCAACGCGGCACTGACACAGATTGAGCGTCAGTTTGGCAAAGGCTCAATGATGCGTCTGGGTGATAAAGGCAAGGAGGCGATTCCCGCCATTTCGACGGGATCACTGGGGCTGGATATTGCACTTGGCATTGGAGGCCTGCCGCGCGGCCGGATAGTTGAGATTTACGGGCCGGAGTCTTCTGGTAAAACAACACTGACCTTGCAGGTGATTGCTGAGTGTCAACGTGCCGGCGGA
>CALQJO020000114.1 GCA_943330915.2 Rhodoferax sp. OV413
AACCCGATTGTGCCGCTTAACCTCCCCGCCAGTGACCCGGCAGTCACGCTGTACCACGAGCTGGCACTGATCAACCGACGCACAGGTGCCACGTTGCACACACACACGTTTGACGTCACGCTGCCAGCGGCAGACAGTCAGCTGCGCCGCAGCCCGCCGCAACTGGCCAGCGATGTCACCCGCGATCTTGCGCCACAACTGGACGACTTTTTTGAAGAACTGGAGGCGGCACATGCCTGTCAGTTGCGTCAATTTGCCGTGCTGCCTGCGGTGGGAAGTCAACCTGACAGCCCAACACAAGACCTGCAGATCCGCATCGGGGCGGCCAACAATGCCAGGCCCGGCGACCGCTTTCTGATCATCGAAACCCCCTGGGAAGGCGGCCAACAAACGCTGAACAGCAATCTGGTGTCGTCCTTATCGATCGGTGAAATTGTGCAGGTCGACGAATTTCAATCGACGTTGCAGGTGATCGCAGGTAACGGATCGGCGCGCGACCTGAAATTTGCCCTGCCATTTTAATTTTGCAACAAGCACTAACACGGGAACGTCACATGAGCATGATCAAACACTACCTGACCCCAATACTGCTGCTGGTACTTTGCGCACCTGCCGCGTGGGCGCAGACCACAACCCCCAACAGTCAGAACGCAGCCATTGATGAAGCGCTGATCACCTTGCTGGGCAATGCTGACATCAACGACTTTTTGCAAGTGCGCCGCAGTGAAGAAATCCGCGGCGGGTTCTACCAGGTGCGTACCGGTGACTCGCTGGACGTATTACTGGAGCGCATCTACGGCAGCACGGTCATTCGCCGCGACATCCTGCGTGATGCCATGATCAGTGCCAATCCGCACGCGTTCCGGAACAACAATCCCAACTGGATACTGGCCGGTGCACAGCTGCGCATCCCCGGTGCCGACGATGTCATGGGTCTGATCTTTCGCGATGCCGAGAGCGTGCGGACCCGCATCCGTGGCGGCAATCCTAACTGGGTCAAATATCCATGACCCTGCGCGACAGCACATGACACCCAAACGAGCACGCACATGATTCCTGATGTACAACCCAACCATTTGCGTCCGGTGAATCTGGATCAAACTGTTGCCGGGGGAATCAAGCTGAGCACTGAGCAAGGGCGGGCCTTAGGCCTGCGCAATGAACAAACCGTGCGCGGTGTTGTTGACGAAAGCGGGCTACGCGTTCTGTTAAGCACCGACCAAGGCACCCTGCAGCTGCCATTACCTAGCCGCGCACAGGTCTTTATGGAACTGATGTTCCGGACATGGGTGACGCCCAGAGGTTTTGTGTTGCAACCCCTGGGACAGGCGGAGAAAAAGGCAGCAAAAAGCAATCTGCCAGCGACCACCGCACCCGGTGCCGCACCTGGTGCCGTAACAACACCCGCCACCTCGTTACCTGGTCGGGCCAACTATCTGCTGCCATTGCAGACACCACTGAGTGCGCTGTCGGTGTTTGCAAACCCACAAGCCCTGCGCCAGTGGGCAAATCCTTCTACGGGTCAACAAGTAGAGCGCGCCGAACCCGGTATTGTGCTACCCACGCGCGACAACATCAGCGCCATCACCATTAAATCCGCGCTGATGAGCAGCGGCCTGTTTGCACAGCAGGGCGTGGCCAACCAGGTCACACTCAAAACACTGCTGGAGTCCGCCAAAAAGCGTCTGGAAGAAACCCGACCGGGTCTCTCCGGCATCGAGATGAAAGACGTGGTTGACGCCATCGACTCTATCGAATCGGCGCAGTTGCACGCGATTGCCAAACAAGAGAACCAAGAAGTGTTCTACCGCTTTCCGTTGTTGTTCAACGATGCGCCTCCCGCTGAGGCCAGCATTCAGCGCGAAAAAAAGCACGAGCAAGCCGAACACGACATACCCTGGCGTTTTGATCTGGAGTTACCCGTTGACGAACAACACCGTGTGCAGATCAGTGTGCAACTGAGCCAGGGGTCCAACCTGAATCTGGTGATCTGGAGCCGCTCTGAACCGTTGATCAGCCTGATGGAGCAAGAATTGTCAGCACTGGCGCGCCAACTGTCGACCTGGGATATGGTGCTTGATCACTGCCAGATTGTTCTTGGCCAACGCCCGCCAGCCCATCAGAGTAGCGAAGTATCCTCGCCATTAACCGGCCACCACCTGGACTGTTACACATGAGCGACTACCCAAAAATGCCACGCGCCGTAGCACTGGAATACGGTGACAATGCCGCGCCACGGGTGATTGCGCAGGCCGAGGGAGAACTGGCACTGCTGATGACACGTGCCGCGCAGGAGTTAGGCATTCCTGCCATTAAAGAAGAGCATTTGTCACACGTGCTGGGGAAATTGCGCCTGAATGATCAGATCCCGGAGGATCTGTATGTGGCGGTTGCGGTGATACTGGCGTGGGCCTATCGGTTGTCTGGAAAAACACCCGATAAAAGCCCCGCCACATCTGATCAGGCAGCGGAACGCGACGCTTGAAACCAGGCATCGCGCAACTCACTCATCAGGCTGTGTACTTCTCTGAGGGCTACTGCGTCATTCTGTATGTGTGCCTCAGCCAGGCGCTTCAAGCAATACGCGTAGAGCTCATCCAGATTGATGGCCAGCTCACCGCCCACACCAAAATCCAGGGTATTGCGCAGTTCAATCAGAATTTTTTGAGACTTGGAGATCGCCACACCTTTTTCAAAATATTTTTTCTGTAATAGAAAGCGTTGCGCATCAATTAACGCGTCCGTTAAACCCGTGAACAACAGATTGAGTAGATCAGCGGACGAACCATATTCAGCGGCGGAATCATAACTGACCTGGCCGTAGGTTTTTATAGCGGCACCAAACACATTGCGCATCATTTTTCTCCTGCGATTAATTACAAGATGTTTTCGTCACAAACTGCGCGCAACTTTAGCAGGATCATCAATTAAGAAATTATCTTCCTGCAATTAAAGACTTGCTAAGTAACTGTCGATTGTTGTCCTCAGAGCGTCGAATAATCTGGCGCCGGAGAGCAGATACAATCCGACACCGCCTTTTTAACAGACGATTGTATGTGGCGAACTAACGTGCAGGGTTAACTTTTTAAATGAGTTTAGGAGAATATAATGTCCGGAATCAACACAAACATGTCATCCATTCTGGCGAAGAATGCGCTGCAATCTAACGAGCGCGCCATGTCCACTTCAATGGAAAGACTGTCTACTGGCTTGAGAATTAACAGCGCGAAAGACGACGCCGCAGGTCTGGCGATCGCATCAAAGATGACCTCACAGATCCGTGGTCTCGATCAAGCTGTACGTAATGCAAACGACGGCGTCTCGTTAATTCAAACTGCTGAAGGCGCATTGGTAGAAGTCGATAACATGCTGCAGCGCATGCGTGAATTGGCAGTGCAATCAGCGTCAGATACCAATGTCACCGCAGATCGCACCGCTCTGAACCAAGAGTTCGGCAAGCTTCGTGACGAGATCAACAGAGTAGGTGCAAACACGCAGTGGAACGGCACAAATATTTTGAATAAAAGCTTCTCTAGCGGCACAGGAACTTTTAAGTTTCAGGTCGGTGCCAATGCTGCGCAGACAATAGACATATCAATCGGCAACTATACGTCAGCTTCAACCACTCAAGGAACAACAGCGGTAGCCACAACAACCACCGCTAACTCTGGACCAGGCGCCACGGCAGCCGCTCAAGTTTCAACCGTGACAATAGCGGGCACTCCAGCGCTGGGCGATATCATTACCGTAACAGCTGGTGATAAATCCTTTTCGCATACAGTGGTAGCTGGTGCGGCGGCGGTACAAACTGTCACTGAAATTGCCGCGGCGATCAACACAGGTCTTGGTACTATTTCTGGAGCGGCCGTGACTTTGAACGCGGGCGTCATGACCTTTACTGCAAGCACTGCCGGTGTTGGCTTTGATATTTCAGCTAGCCAGGCAGGATTACTTGGTGGCATTAGATCAACTTCAATAACCAGCCAGTCAAACGCTAACACCGCAATAGCGGCATTGGATGTGGCCATCGCGACAGTCAACACTGGCCGCTCTGAAATGGGTGCGACCATGAACCGCCTTCAATACGCTGCCGACAACCTGGCCAACATCTCCGCTAACGCCACCGAGTCACGCGGTCGCATTCTGGACACTGACTACGCCGCAGAAACAACCGAACTGGCACGGACGCAGATCATT
>CALQJO020000115.1 GCA_943330915.2 Rhodoferax sp. OV413
CCCCTTTGAACGGGGCAATTATTTTTACAAGCAGGAGGTGGGGAATGATAACAATTAGTTTGTCTTAATCCCCTTTGAACGGGGCAATTATTTTTACCCACCCCTGCCGTCATGTCGCACATGGGGCTAGGGTCTTAATCCCCTTTGAACGGGGCAATTATTTTTACCATTGAGCAAGTTGAGAAGGTGCAAGAGCCTGAGGTCTTAATCCCCTTTGAACGGGGCAATTATTTTTACGCTGGGCAAAGTACACGTTTTAGTTTAACCGTCTTAATCCCCTTTGAACGGGGCAATTATTTTTACCATTGACCTTTGCAGCAAGGATGACGGAGAAAGCGTCTTAATCCCCTTTGAACGGGGCAATTATTTTTACGTAGTGACTGGCGTGGTTTGTGTTAACAACGGCGGTCTTAATCCCCTTTGAACGGGGCAATTATTTTTACGACCCGAAGCGCCGAGACCGACCCGGCTGTTAGGTCTTAATCCCCTTTGAACGGGGCAATTATTTTTACGAGTACATTGGTGACACGATGGCGCATTTAAGTTTGTCTTAATCCCCTTTGAACGGGGCAATTATTTTTACGCTCAGATTGAGCTGCGTGCGCGTTCTGATTTGTCTTAATCCCCTTTGAACGGGGCAATTATTTTTACTGCTTGAAACGATAAACTATTCGGAATCATCAGGTTATCAAGGCACTTCCCGAAAAAATACAACTCGACAAACTTGACCAACATAGTACATATCATTTCAACAAAATATCTTCCGGAATCCATGCAACACCAACCTGAATCGATTCTCTTAATGGAGCAACAGTGTAAGCTCTGACATCATCAAGTGAGTCATCAATCACCTCCTCGATATCGCTCAACATATCATTTAGCTGGCCAGTCGTACCATTAAGATAATATACCGAATACTGGACAAAGGCAGCATGCTTCACTGCTCGCCTGTGTACTTTGCCCAGCCTCTTTGGGTCAGCAATGTCATAACATATTAAGTAGTGACTCACAGTCTACCCCCCCCACCTTTAAACAATTGATTCAAGTCGGGTTGCTAACTGACTTAACATTCTGCGGGCAGTATACTCAATGTCGTCGGCATGCTGCTGATATAAATCAGACATTGACTGGGCTGAAACCTTTAGCTTCCTTTTGTTGGCAGTAACCGCCAAATTATAGATCAACCAGATTTCGCAAACCGGGGAAATATCTTTCATCAATCTGCGCTTACCTGCACTTTGATTAGAAAGCCCATGATCTACAATTATTTGCGAAAGATGCACGGCAAAAAACCCGCTTAACCAATCCAAGGCATCACCAAAATCCCGATGCCCCATTTTACTGTTGCAAATATGTCGAAGTTTTTCTGACAATCTTTGAAACCGGGTTTCACGTGCTCCCTCAGAAAAACCTATTTGAGAGATCACGTGCAAGGTCTGATGATGCAACCAGTCGTCATAAATCTGCCGGGCTTCCACGTCAAAATCTACGTGTTCTAACCAATGACTAATAATGCTGTTTTCAACAACAGGAAAATACATTTGGCAACGCAGTTTGCCTGTATATGTAAAAAAAGCTACTGGCACTTGTCGCTCAGCGCAGTGCAACAGGCATTCCAGTCCATCTCTTAGTGTGCCAATGACATGAATTCTTGAAAGTCGGCGTAGGGGGAACAGACGGCTATTTTGCATGCGCATCCTCACCTTCAGTGCCGGACCATCAATTGATAGCGTGTCCAATTTTCGGGCGTCGATTACCAAACATGTTGCCGCTATTTCCAATGTTAATCCCTCGCCTTGTCAACACTAAAATCAGCCTGTAAACGTTTCAACCACAGCCTGGCGATTCGCCTCATTAACCTGCGCCATCTACGCGCCATAAATTCGTAGTTAGCGTAGTAAACAGCACGTCCGGCTTTACCTAGCATACAAGGCCGGTCATCATCATTGTCGGACACACTGAAGTGATCTACCCGCAACACCTCTCGTGCAAACATTCGCCATATCCAGTACTCGGCCAGGGGGCGAAATACTTCCACCAAATCGCAGGCAAGTGACTCTCGACCGAACAAAGGTGAGTGATAAATTCCGAGTAGCGGATCAAATCCGGTCGAGAACAACACTCTGACCGCCTCGGCATGTAACATGGTAAAACTGAGCGACAGAATGACATTCACAGGATCTCTCGGTGGCCTTCGGTTTCGCCCATTAAATGCCAACGCAGGGGGAAATATTTGCCGATATGCTTCGAAATAGAACGCTGCACCTGCACCTTCCATACCGCGCAGCGCTTCTATACTTTCCGCTTGCTCAGTACGAATGATCATGTCACTGATGCGGGATATCCCAGTGGTTAGTGGGTAACGAGAATCGGGTCTTCTACGTAATGCTTTTGTGAGAACAAGTTGTTGCGCCCGAAGTTTCGCCCTGACGATTTCGCGTGAATACACCAGGCATAACTCTGGACAGGTTGCTGCCTGATACTGCAGTAGACGTCGATCACCACTGTTGTGAAACATGCTATGTGTCATCACACTGGCTTCGCTATTTCTTGGATTGATAAAAATGGCAGTAATCCCCTCCTCACTGATTCTATTCATTAATGTTGATGAAAAATTAACCGGCGCACTGATCACCAAGAGCTCCACCACGCTAGTGGGAACAGAGAACAGGCTTCTGGCTCCCTCGATGCGAATCTTTAATCTTCCCCTATCAATGTCTATCTCGCTGTTCTTTCGGTCTACAAATAAGGTCTGCATGTTTACTCCGCCACTATCCGAGATATGTGTAAAGCTCGTCCGCAGGTTTAACGCCAATACCGAGGGTCGCAACAGCATCTCGATTGGCTAACCTGATAACAAGAAACGCGTCTACGTCTTCATCCATTTCCTGTTTGACACGGGCCAGTAGTTCCCGTCGCTCTGAAGCACTCAGATAACATTCAAAAGCAGACTTCTGTCCACCACAGGCGTAGTCCTTCAATACACGCAACATACGCCGCAAGCGGGCTGGGTTACGAATATCATAGGCAGCAAGATAGAGTGTTCTGATCATCGCGAGCCGTCCTTTGAGAGTCGGTATGCAATGATTATGAATAGGTATTGATTAAAAGAGGGGAACTGCAAGCTTACGAATTTTTTAGTCGTAAACCTGCAAGCATTCAGATCAAGCCAGTAACCAATGGTTCAGGTGTGACTTCAAATTTTGAATTTCTACGCCAGCTACCACTCTGATCCTGAGGTCATTTGCACGTTGTTTATCCGCGCCCCCCAATTCGCGGTAGCTCACCAACATTGATTTTGTGCCAAGACCACCAAGTTCGCTGATAGAATCCAATTTATACAGCGCATCTGTCACTGCAGCGTTAACAGCGGCGCCTGACATTCGTTTGGTCTTGCACTCAATTATGTGTAAATGGTTGTTAGCCATGAAGGCAACATCCAGTTCATTATGGGTGTTTTTTGCGCTACGAATTTTTAAATTGAGACGGGCACTGTCCTGCAGAACGCCGTCACTTTTGAGTTTGTTTAGTAGTGAATTGACGTAAGATTCCAGCCATCCCCCATTTGCATAGCTTCGGCTGGATTCACTACTAAATCTCAGCAGATTATCGTCAAAATATTTCAAAATGCCTGCTGTACGAAACTCTGCCATCAGCGCCCAAAGATGGGAATCCGGGGCGCCATACAGAGCGTTAATGCTGGCCTGCAGGCTGTTTTGCTGCCCCGCGATACTTGCCAGCTGATTGATTTGACCAAGTGCACTGGACCATTCTGCAACTTTGAGCACCAGTTGCTCACACATCTGTTTCTCTGCCTCAGGCAAACCCTGCGGTACACCGCCACTGACCACAGTGTAGCCATTCGCTTTCAGAAAATTATCCAGATTGATCCTGTGTTGCAGCTTATGCGCTTGCTTTTTCTCGCCAAGAAACAATACGGTGTCGTTGGTGATATTGACGTAAAAAACAGGCGCATCATGTAACCGGAATACCTCCTGAGCGGCGATCGCCATCCATTTGGTGCCGCCTGTAGCATTAAGAGCCACTTGGGAACAATCAACGCCATCCAATAGCGATAATACTTTTTCCTGAATGGCATCAAAGATTACAGCGGCATCTAATTCAATAACCTACACTTTGACACACATCGGCTTGATGACCGTTGTAAGCCAAC
>CALQJO020000116.1 GCA_943330915.2 Rhodoferax sp. OV413
ACAGCCGGCAGCGTTTGGCGCTGCCGGGCAAGACGTGTGTTGTGTTATCCGATGTAGCTCATGATTGCGCCGGTCATTCCGCCTAACGCAAGGATCGTCGATGGCAGAAAGGTGAGCATGTATCCGGCGCCGCGTGACTTGGGATCCTTGACATACGAGCGCAGGTACATTTGCCGGCCGATGATAAACACTACGCCCAGGGCAGCGGCGATGTCGGTACTGACGTAGGTTGCAAACACAAAAATGGAGGGCAAAAACAGCACCAGACTTTCCAGTGTGTTCATGTGTACGCGGTAATATCGTTCAAAAATCGGGTCGCCGGACACGGCAGGTGCTTCAACTTTATACGTCATGCGCGCCTTACCTACCAGCGCCCCAAAGACCGTGTACTGAATCAATGACACTAACACTACAATGGCTACCAGTTCCATTTTATATCCTTATATTGAGGGTTGTTGTTGTGGGTGTCAGGCTATACAGGCCGCCTGATGTCAGGGATCATAGGCATGCCGCAGGTATAGCACAAGTACCCGGAAGTCATTCAACCGTATTGGAAAGTCCACAACATGTCCGAACTTAACAAGGCAGCAGAAAACAGCGCTGCTGCAATCGCCGACTATTACAACAACAATACCCGTTTGTTTTTGGGGCTGGGCGGCAGTGGTGACGTTGCGGCAATACATCGGGCAATCTGGGCGCCAGGTGTGACCAATAAGGCTGAAGCATTCAACTACCTGAATGTCTGCGTGGCCAACGCGTTGCAACCCTGTTTGCAGCTGACAGAGGGCAGTCAAGCGCAATTGCTGGATCTTGGCTGTGGCGTTGGCGGAACATCGACTTGGCTGGCACAGGCGCTGGATGCCAACGTGACAGGTATCACCATCAGTTCAGAACAGCAGAAACTCGCTACTGAGCGGGCCGCACGCATTGGACTCGATAATCAGGTGCGTTTTCTTCAGGGTGATTTTGCGGCGATGCCAGACCTGGAGACTAGTGATGCTGCATACGCCATTGAGTCATTTGTGCATGCGAGTGATGCTGGTGATTTTTTCAGCATGGCTGCCCGCTTGGTAAAGCCAGGCGGCAGGCTGGTGATCTGTGATGATTTTTTGAGTCCGCAGATCAATGCCCGTGAGAAAGCAGATGCCGATGCCTGGATCAGGCGTTTTCAGCGCGGCTGGCATCTTAACAATCTGGTGACTGCCGATCAGGCGGTGGCCGCTGCTTCAGAACAGGGTTTTGATGTGCTGGAGTCACATGACCTGTCAGCTCATACGCGTTCCTTTCATCCGTTGTTGTTGCTGCTTGTGAGCCAAGTGACGCGCCTACCGCTGCCCTGGTCATATTGGAACAATCTTGGCGGTGGCACAGCATTGCAAATTTGTCTGCGGCAATCGTGGACGCAATACCGAGTGCTGGTGTGGCAACGCAGGCAGTGACTTGCCGGCGCATCTATGTTGTTCTTGCAGTAGATTCCTGAGCATTTCCGTTGTAGCCTTCGGTTTGTATTGGAACGGTTTTCGGAGATAAACCATGATGCGACGCTCACGCTTGTCACTTGCCATATCTGCAGCTTCTTTGTTTTTCGCAGCTCAGGCTTTTGCTCAACCCCCGATCATTCAGCCCGGAGCCCCGGGACAAACCAGCCGTCAAATCAGTATAGAGGAAGCCTCTGCACTGGCAGGCACCCGCGTGACTGACGCGGATATTACGTTTATGCAGGACATGATCATGCACCATGATCAGGCCGTACAAATGACCGGCATGATTGATGGGCGCAGCCAGCGCGATGAGGTCCGTCAATTGGGTGAACGTATTTCAGCGTCTCAGGATGATGAAATGCAGTTTATGGTGGACTGGCTGGAAGAGCAGGGGCAACCCGTCATGCCCGCTGCGGCGGATCGTTCAGAACACGCACACCATTCCGGACACTCAACCATGGCCGGCATGCTGACGGATGCCGAGTTGGCCAATCTGCGGGCGGCACAGGGCAATCAGTTTGACACTTTGTTTATGCAGAACATGATCAAACACCATCAGGGCGCAGTGACTATGGTCGATGAATTATTGGCCAAACAGGGTACGGCTCAGGATCCGGTACTGTTTGAGTTTATCTCTGAAGTTAAAACTGAACAGAACAGCGAAATAGAGCGCATGACTACCATGCTGGCGACATTCTCGCCCGATCCGCGTGTGGGTCTTGGCGCGGGGTACTACGACGCTGGTCAGGCGTCCATGAATATGAACCTTGTGGCAGCACTGCCCAAACCGGATGGTTTTTTTGATCCTGCCAATCCGATGGGTTTGCCAATGAGCCGTCTGAATCAGGCCGGTGAGGAAGCTGGTGAAGAAGATGAAGAGGCAGAGCCACGGCCCAGTCTTCTGGATTTTGCCAACACCGATATGGCGTTTTCCGGTGATGTGATGATTGCCGGTAACTATCACGGCTTTAACGCCTATGACATCAGTAATCCCCTGAGTCCGGTGCATCTGAGCTCTGTGGTGTGCCCGGGTGGCCAAGGGGACGTATCGGTGGTCGGCAACCTGCTGATCATGTCCGTTGAGCAGAATCGTGGCCGACTGGACTGTGGTCTTGAAGGTGTCGCCGAGCGTGTCAGTGGTGAGCGCTTCCGCGGTATCCGCATATTCGACGTCAGTGATTTCCGCATGCCGGTTCAGGTGGCTGCCGTGCAGACCTGCCGTGGCTCACACACTCACACGGTGGTAAAGGACCCTGAGGATGATGGCAATCTGCTGGTGTACATCTCTGGCACCAGCTATGTACGGCCTGGTGAGGAACTGGACGGCTGTATTGATGAGTCTCCGTTTGAGGACGCGAACTCCGCGCGCTTCCGTATCGAGGTTGTTGAGATACCCACGGCAAACCCACAGGATGCGCGGATTGTCAGCCGACCTCAGGTGTTCACAGATGCAGCTTCAGGCGTGATTGCGTCGCTTTGGGAAGGTGGTGACCACGGCCCTGGCACTAACAACACCGGCGAAACCAATCACTGCCACGACATTACTGCATTCCCGCAGCTGGGCGTTGCCGCCGGAGCCTGTTCAGGCAATGGCATCCTGTTTGATATCTCCGATCCGTTAAATCCGCAGCGACTTGATCAGGTGGTGGATACCGGATTTGCTTACTGGCACTCGGCAACATTCAACAACGATGGCACCAAAGTGCTGTTTACAGACGAGTGGGGCGGTGGTTCACGTGCGCGTTGTCGTTCATTTGATCCGATGAACTGGGGTGGCAACGCCGTTTATGACATCGTTGATGGCAAGCTGGAGTTCCGTGCACATTACAAGCTGCCCGCACCTCAGTCTGAGGAAGAAAACTGTGTGGCACACAACGGTTCATTGATCCCTGTGCCTGGTCGCGATTTGTTTGTGCAATCGTGGTATCAGGGTGGTATTTCCGTCATGGACTTTACTGATTCATCCAATCCGGTCGAGATCGCTTACTTTGATCGCGGTCCGGTAGATTCCGAGGAGCTGGTGATGGGTGGGTACTGGTCGTCCTACTGGTACAAGGGTGTGATCTACGGAACTGAAATTGCCCGCGGCGTGGATGTGCTTGAAATGGTGCCGAGTAATTTCCTGTCTGCCAATGAGATTGCGGCGGCAAACCTGACGGCGACAGCCGTGCTGCACAATCCACAACAGCAGCGGCAAATTGATTGGCCAGCGGAGCCGGTCGTGGCACTCGCGCTGATGGACCAATTGCGTCGTGATGATGCATTGCCCGCAGCGCAGGATCAGGCATTGAGTGCGGCACTGACCAGAGCAACAACGGTTTTTGAAGATGGCAACGGTCAGGATACTGCGGGGGCTGAGCAGCTGGAGGCTTTGGCAGTTACCTTGGCGGACAGCGCGGCGTCATCTGAAGGTAATACTCAGCGGCGTTATGGTGCCTTGGCAACCACTGTGAGGGATATTGCTGCGCGGTTGCGTTGATCTTTAGGGGACAACCGCGATGATTGAGGACGGCCGCAACCGGCGTCGGCAGTCGCGCCGGATCGGTCGCATCCTTTG
>CALQJO020000117.1 GCA_943330915.2 Rhodoferax sp. OV413
CCATTTATAAGGCTCCTGGCCGGAGTAAGCTAACTCCATGGCCAGCACCTGATCGGACTGCAGATTGCCGCCGCGTTTTTCCAGCACGTAGTCGGAAAACACACGCAGTCCGCTTTCCTGCCGGATATCAAAACCTGATTGCGCCAGCCACTGCCTGACCTGCGCCAGGCTGCAAGGATTTTGTGGCGTTAAACTGCCGTCATCCGGCGTGTAATTGTGCGTATTGAGAATTCGGTCAAAATTGCCGCGCATCAGGTTGCGATACACAATGGACGCCGGGTTATAAAAACACAGCGACAAAATGCCGTCCGGCGCAACCAGCGGCTCAAGCGCGGGAACCAGTAATTCGGGGTTTTGCAACCACTCCAGCAATGCATGGCACAACACCAGATCAAAGCATTGCCCTTTGAGCACGGCGTTTAATTGCTGATACGGGCCGCAGTGCCAGGTCATTGTGTCCTCGACACCGGCTTCACGCGCAGAGTCGCGGGCCTGCCCCAGCATCACGGACGACACATCGTTCACCATCACCTGATGACCTTGCTGCGCAAAATAAATGGATAACTGACCCAAGCCGCCTGCTACATCTAGGATACGCAGCGGTGTCTGGCGTTTGTGCATTAACTGCGCAATCACCGGTGTTAAATCGGCTGTCAGTACCGCCAGTCGAATATCACCTTTTAACCCACCATAAATCTTGCGTAAAAAGCGTTCTGCGAGGTCATCAAAGTTACGGTCTTGGTCAGTGCTCATGGCAAACAATCGCTAGTCAGATTGTGGATAGTATGCGCTGGCCGGCTGAGTTTGGCACGGCCAGTCTGTTAATGAACCCCTATCACCTGGGAAAAACATCCTTGCACCGCGCCAACTGCGTGCATAGAATCGCTGCAGAATGCTGGTCTCTCATTCACCCGGGCTCACACAACCCCGCTATCACACCCAAGCCAGGAGGCGTTGAATGACTACCGCTGACGTGCCGCGCTCACCCGCCCGCTCCACCCAGGACATCCTCGCGTCAGACCGTATTGCAGCGCCCGCCATTTTACGCATGGAATCGCCGCGTGATATGGGACGCGGGGATATCTCACTTGACCGCTACTACACTCGCGAATGGCACGAGCGCGAGATCAAGACGGTCTGGCAAAAAACCTGGCAGATGGCGTGCCGGGTCGAAGACATACCCAATGTCGGCGACACCGAAGTGTATGACATTGTGCACGACTCCCTGATCATTGTGCGCACTGGCACCGGCGACAATGACATCCGCGCCTACGTCAACTCCTGCCTGCACCGCGGCACTATTTTGCGCACCGAAGGCGGCAATGTGCGGCATCTGAAATGCCCGGTACACGGCATCACCTGGGGACTGGATGGCAAACTTGCCGGCCTGCCCTGCGCCTGGGACTTCCCCCAGGTAGAGCGGGAAAAATGGTGTCTACCCGAAGCAAAAGTGGGTCTGTGGGCCGGTTTTGTGTTCATCAATTTTGACGCAGACTGCGAGCCGCTGGAAAGTTACCTCGAATGCCTGCCGGAACATTTCAAAGATTTTGGGCTGGAGAACCGCTACAAGGCCGTGCACGGTGGCAAGGTACTGCCCTGCAACTGGAAGCTGGCGCAAGAAGCCTTTATGGAAGGTTTTCATATTGCCGCCACACACCCGCAGTCCGTTGAATACACAGCAGACACGAACACCCAGTACGATGTTTTTGAAGGGCGCCATGTCAACCGCTTTATCATGCCGGAAGGTGTCGCGAGTCCCGCGTTGGGGAAATATCCTGAGCAGAAAATCGTCGATGCCATGCGCCGCGATATGCCTTTTTATGGCGGCCGCGACATCGTGGTGGGCGAAGGCGAAACCGCTCGCGAGAAAGTCGCTGACCGCGCCCGCGAACGCTTCAGCAAAGCTACCGGCCGGGATTTTTCTG
Organism: Rhodoferax sp. OV413; assembly: GCA_943330915.2. GTDB lineage: Bacteria > Pseudomonadota > Gammaproteobacteria > Pseudomonadales > Pseudohongiellaceae > Pseudohongiella. Next base: position 1,926 of record CALQJO020000117.1, read on the forward strand.
AATTATCCACCTGCGAGGCAGTCGATCTGATCCAGTATCAGCTGTTCCCGAATCTGGGCCCGTGGGCGGGCATGGCCACACCGCTGGTATACCGCTTCCGGCCCAATGGTGATAACCCGGAGCAATGCATCATGGAGATCATGATGCTGTTCTCAAAAAATGCCGACGGCACGCACCCTCCTGTTGGCAAAGCCACCATCGTTGGTATTGACGACTCCTGGCACAAAGTACCGGGCATGGGTTCTGCCGCCGATGTCACCGATCAGGATACCGAGAATCTCAAACGCATACAGCGCGGCATCCGCGCCTCCAAAAAACCCGGCGCTACGATGTCGGTATACCAGGAAAGCCGCATCCGGCATTTCCACAAAACCCTCGAAGAATATATGGCGCGGGGCTAATGCCACAGCCCGCCTTCGCACCATTTACAACCCACTGACAGCTAACCGGATCGCACACATGCCCAGCCAATTTGAAGACAAACACGCCATTGAGGAACTCATCGCCCGCTATAACCAGTCGCTTGACAGCGGCAATTACTCACAGTGGGTGGCCTGCTGGTCGGACGACGCCGTACTCGATGGCATCGGCAAACTGCTGACCGGTAAAGCGCAGATACAAGCGTTTGCCGATCAGTACGAAAGTACTACACGTTCCAGAATCAATGGCCTCAAACACTACACTGTCAATATTCTTTCCACGGTCGACGGTGACAAGGCGACCTCCAGTTCGTATCTGCAATTGGTCAGCACCACGGACAAGGGCGTGAAAATAATTTTCACCGGACGTTATGAAGATGATCTGAAACGCGTTAACGGCCAGTGGCAATTTGCGCGGCGCAAACTGCATCAGGACATGCCGCCGGTGTAGGGCTGTGACAGTGTCAAACACTGCCTACGGTTGATTACAATCCTGACTCCCGCACCAGTACAGCCAGGATGTTGCGCCAATATCGCGCAGCAGGTGCTTCAGCGTCTGCTCTGAATACCACCTTACCCCGCCAGGCTTGCGAAGCGAACTCGTTAGCAGCCAACACCTCAGTGTCATCAGCCCGCAGTACTACGCGGAAGAAAGAGCCATCAGGGACATGTCCACCCTGAACAGGCCGCGTCAGAATATGACCACCAGCCATGGCAGTGAGCATACCGTCGGGTAACACCCGCGTTGCATCCGCATCAATATTGCTGACGGTCAGCGTAATGACACCTCCCTCGAGGCCATCAGGTATAAAAATAGCGCTGTCGCCGATGCTGATACGTTTAACGGCGGCCTCATCCAGATACGTCTCGACGTGCAAGGGTCCGTCACCAACAAGTACAGCAATCTTTTCACGTTCAGCCAACCACTGGCCGCTCTCGAGATCAGGGTCGAGGTCACGCAGTGTCCCAGCGAACGGTGTTACCGGGGCATAAGGCAATAATTCCTCCTCAATCTCCAGCAACTGCGCATAGGCTGTGGCGTACTGTTGCTGCGCCACCTGCAACTGATTCCGGGTATTCAAATCCAGTCCCGCCGCTGCAGCCTGCCAACGGGTCGTCTCTACCCGTGCCAACAGTGCTTTGTGGCGCGCTGCCAAATCAGGGGAATGTAGTTTGATGAGTTCAGTCCCTTGCGGGAGTTGCTCGCCTTCACGAAACAACAGCGTCTCAACTTGAGCGCCTGCGGGGGCAAACACTGTCCAGACATCGAGTGGACGCAGCAATCCACTGGCTACCACCCGACCCGGCCACGGTACAAAAAACATCGCCAGAAATCCTGCGAACAGCAGCATGCTGAGCATGCTGCGTCGTTTACTATGTGGATTGGCACTGATAACCGGTACTCGTGCACGCCACTCTTTGAACTCATGCCATATCGGACGCAAGATGAACCACCATATCTCCACCACAAAAAGAAAAATGCCAATGATCTTTACAAAGAAATAATAGACCAGCAGGGCGATCCCCAAAAATACAACCAGGCGATAAAACCAGGTTATCCAGGCAAACACAATCAACCAGCTTTGCTTGCGAGCAGAGAAATGCTCAGGTTTAG
>CALQJO020000118.1 GCA_943330915.2 Rhodoferax sp. OV413
ACCGCCAGATCAAAGCGAGTTGACTGAGTCAGACCGCCTTCATTTGTATTCATTTCGCTGAGCACCAGGGAGTAATCTGCCGGATTGACAACAACCGCGACCCAGGCGTGATTCTTGGCAGCTGCCCGCAACATGGTGGGCCCACCAATATCGATATTCTCGATAGCTGTCGCCAGGTCACAACCCGGTTTGGCGACAGTTGCCTCAAACGGATAAAGGTTCACCACGACCAGATCAATAGGCGGGATGTTGTGTGCCTGCATGACGTCGGCATCAATCTGGCGGCGGGCCAGAATTCCACCATGTACCTTGGGGTGCAGGGTTTTGACACGACCATCCATCATCTCCGGAAAGCCAGTGTAGTCAGCAATTTCGATTGCGGCAATGTTGTTATCTTGCAAGAGGCGATAAGTACCGCCTGTTGATAAAATCTCTACGCCTGCGCTTTGCAGCGAGCGGGCGAATTCCACAATACCCGACTTGTCCGACACACTGAGCAATGCGCGGCGAATGACAGCAATTTGATCTGAAGACATAGTAGTAGAGGCAGTTTAAGTAAGTGGTTGCAGTTTAAAAGGTGGGTAATTCGTCTGAGGTCGTTGTGACGGCGTGTTGATGACAGGCAAAAATCACAAAAGGCCGTACTGTTTCATCTTTTTCCGTAGGGTACCACGGTTCAAACCCAGCATGGTAGCCGCCTCGCTTTGGTTGCCATCGGTGTGCTTGAGCACAGCTTCCATTAACGGAGTCTCAACTTCACGGAGTACCAGTTCATAAAGATTATGGGTCAGCTGAGCGTCACCAAGATCGTCAAAATACTTCTCCATCGCTCGCCCGACACACTGCCTAAGACTCTGGTTGGATGCAGGGTCTGTCATGGTTGTTGTTTTGCCCGGACTCGCCGCGGGATCCTTTACAAGGCCGCTCTTCAAGGTTTCTTTTTTCATGCTGGTACAGGCACATCTCTGAGTTGGCTTTGTTGATGGGTTTGTGCTGCTACAGCAGTCAGCAAAGGCAGGTGTGCGCGGTGCCAATTTTGCAGGATATCCTGTTGATCCGTGACACAGTTTGCCTGCATAAATTCAGACTTCAATAACTCACCACCTGGTAGCGCTTTACTGTACCAGTCAATATGTTTGCGGGCAAAGAGTGTGCCGCGGAAATCTCCATAAAATGCGTGAAGCGCACAAATATGGTCCTGCATCAGAATGCTGATCTCACTGGCAGATGGCGGCCTTGCATGGTCGCCTTGCTCGAGGTACTGACGGATTTCTCTGAATATCCAAGGTTTGCCCTGAGCGGCACGGCCGATCATCAGTCCATCCGCCCCAGTATGTCTGAGTACCTGCACCGCTTTTTCAGGTGAATCAATATCACCGTTTGCAATCACCGGTATGCCGACACTTTGCTTGATCGCGGCGATCGTGTCGTACTCAACATCGCCGACAAAGCGGCACTCGCGGGTTCTGCCGTGAACACTGATCATGCGAATACCGCAGTCTTCAGCGATGCGGGCAATGTCGACACCGTTTTTTTGTGCCCGGCACCAACCAGTGCGCATTTTGAGTGTCACAGGAATATCAATAGCCTGAACTACGGCACGCAGTATCTGTTCAACCAGCTCGGGGTCGCGCATCAGCGCTGACCCTGCCGCTTTTTTCAAGACCTTTTTGGCTGGGCAACCCATGTTGATATCGATGACTTCAGCGCCCATGTCAGCATTCAGGCGAGCGGCTTCGGCCATCATCGAGGGGTCAAAACCGGCTATCTGCACAATTTCCGGGCCACAAGCCGCAGTGCGCCTGAGTCTGAGGCGGTTTTTTTCGGATTTCCACATGGCCGTATCTGCCGGCAACATTTCAGCGATGGTGAGTGTGGCTCCCTGTTGCAGACACACTTCGCGAAACGGCACATCACTGACGCCCACCATAGGCGCCAGCAAGATCGGTCGCTCCAGCAGGTGTTTGCCAAGCCGGAAGGGCTTGATAGCGGGCAAGCCATGCAGATTGCGAAGTTGTCCGCAAGTTTGATCAGTTGTGCTCATAAACAAACTCGATTGTGTAGTTGACAGCTTCTGGCCCCGGGTCAAGAATTTCAAGAGTACCCTGAATCTCAGACCCCGCAGGAATTGTTAGCCGCGACAGCATCGAAGCTTCCAGATAATGACCCGGATAAAAGCGTCGGCCAGCAACTGCCTGTTGCCGTGTATTACTGAATGACAGGTCAACGGATGGGTGTGGCTGCGCAAACAGTGCGGCATTATAGATGCCAAACCGGACAAGCAGCATGGATTCATAGTCAGGGTGTGGTGAGACTTCAATAAATGTGCTGCGCAATTGTTCAGCGTCGCGTACCACCGGCAGTGCGCATGCCACACGAGTACACAGGGCTGCCAGCAGATCTCTGACGCGTGTGTCACGCAACAGTGAGTCTTTATTGAATACAACCAGTTGCGCGACAAGACCTGCAAACAAAGCAATGATCAGACAAATGCCGGCAACGGCTGCCAGCCAGGATCGCTGCGCAGGCGGCGGTGTCCCAAGCACCAGAGATTCATCAAACTGCGGCAGATGCGCTGTTTTATCGCTGTTGGATTCCAGTATTGTCCACATGGCTATTCAGATGTCGAGTGCCGGTAATGCGAACCCATTGCTCGCGGATGACCGGAGGCTCCAGTTCAAACCAGGGTTGGTATGAGCGAATCAGTGATTCCGTTTGTTCAGACAAAACCCCTGAGAGAATCAGCTTGCCACCCGGTTTGGTTAGGTTGGTGAGCACCGGTGTCAGTTCCTCAAGGGGGCCGGAAAGTATATTGGCTAACACGATATCTGCCGGTTGATGCTGTTCCCCGGGCATAAACACCGTCAGTTTTTCAGCAGCGACCCCGTTCATTTCCCGATTGTTGCGTGTGGCGATGATCGCCTGTGGATCATTGTCTACGCCAATCGCCTTGTCAGCGCCCAGCAATATTGCCGCAATCGCCAGAATACCTGAGCCACAACCGTAATCGATAACCGACTTGCCTGCCACATCGCAGCCGTCCAGCCACTCCAGACACAATGCTGTGGTTGGGTGTGTCCCCGAGCCAAACGCCAGACCTGGATCCAACATCAGGTTGACGGCATCGGGTTCCGGTGGTTGCAGCCAACTGGGACATACCCACAGGCGCTTGCCAAAACAAATGGGTTTAAAGTCGTCCATCCAGGCACGTTCCCAATCCTGATCGGCAATCTCTTCGATCTCCAGATCCTGCTCGGTCAGGCGTGAACCGTTCACAATACGTTTTACGATAGTCTTCAGCGGGGCTTTGGCTTCAAACAAGGCATTTAACTGCATGTTTTGCCATAAAGGAGTTGTTCCCGGATCCAATTGAAATACCGCCACATCCTCGGCATCCTGAAGCGTCACCGACACCGCGCCCAGCGACTGGAACAGTTGTTCCATCGCTGCAGCCTCGGTGTCAGTGATTCGGGCATTAATCTGTAACCAAGGCATGTGTTAGCTCGCTCAGCTGGTTTTGCCGTGAGCGCCGGCCAGCATGTGCTCCAGATAGTGGATGTTGGTACCGCCTTTGCGGAAGTTCGGATCGCGCAGAATGTCTTTGTGCAAAGGTGTGTTGGTGCGGATGCCATCAATCAGCAGTTCGTCCAGCGCGTTCTGCATACGGGCTAACGCTTCATCTCGAGTACTGCCGTAACTGATCAACTTGCCGATCAGTGAATCGTAATGCGGCGGGACGGTGTAACCACTGTAAATATGAGAGTCAACCCGGATGCCATTACCGCCGGGGGCATGGAACAGGTTGATCTTTCCGGGACAGGGCATGTAGGACACCGGGTCTTCTGCATTGATACGGCATTCGATGGCGTGGCCTTTAATCTTGACGTCTTCCTGGCGGATGCTGAGCGGAATACCGCT
>CALQJO020000119.1 GCA_943330915.2 Rhodoferax sp. OV413
ACTTCATTACCCAGAGTGTTGCGTGCGTACACGGAGGTGTCTTCCTCGCTGGCCAGCATCAGACCGTAGCGCAGACTGCCCTGTTGTCCGGTAATTTTGGTGGCACCATACAACTCACTGGGTTTGCTCAGCTCATGGTCCGCAACTGTCAGCCCCGGCGCAAGCTGCAGTCTCTCCGGTGCCCCGCCGATACGCCGCGTGTTAAGCAGTGTGGTAGGTTCAAGCGCAAAGTTGTTGGATACCTGACGCGCCCCGGTACTGGTGGCAGCGCTGCGCACGGCTGAGCGGGGCGAGGTGACAAAGATTTCATTACCTTCCAGAAAAAACGGCCGCTTTTCAGGGAAGAACACTTCAAACGCTGTCAGGTTAACCACCACATCATCGGATTCAACAACGCCAAAGTCGGGCAACAGACTGGCACTGATCTGCATATTGGAGCCGGGGCGCCAGTAAAAATCAGCACCCGCTCTGATGTCCTGCGTTGAGCGCATCTGATCCGCAGTACCGGAGATTGCCGGATAAAAAATCAATCCCTCCGTGCTCACGTCGGTTAACTCTTCGAGTGTCAGTGCATGTAGTCCGGACAAAAACCGCGCCTGGCTTTCAGGCAGCGCCGGCCAGCTCCAGCTCTCGTCCAGCCATGCCGCTCGGCGACTGATGCCTATGCCCAGTTTTCTGTTCTCTGTTGTCAGCGCCGGCATGGTCATCATGGACCAGGGCAGATACATCTCCACTTGATACCCGTCAGCCGTCTCGCGTATTTCCCCGGCCCAGGGACCATCCCAGAGGTTGCTCAATTGGCGCTCTGGCAAAATAGTGCCATCGGTCAACGTGCCACCCAGGTTCACGCCAAAAAAATAGCCGTAACGTGCATCACCCGAGGTGTCCAGAAAAACGGTAACGCCATCGCGGTTGATATCGGCGTCACGTGAGCTCAGTCTGGCCAGTTGGGTACCCGCTGGCTGTACGGCATGAATCCCTATGTACAGTCCATCGGCGGTATAAAACATACGGGTTTCAGTGGGATAAGAAGACGGCTCAAGCGTGTCAGGCTCTGTTACCCGCAGTTCACCGACCGGCGCAAGTGTGCTCCACACAGCGTCGTCAAGTGCGCCATCTAGGCGGATGGAGGTGTCTGGCAGAAATCTGATGCTGCTTGCCGTTATCTCACCTGCCATTGGCTCGCCGGGTGCCTGTGCTGACACTTCATGGAGCTGGAACAGCAGCAACAGCAACAGCAACGATCTTTTCACGTTTGTAAAACGTAGTACTTCCAGCAGAGAACCTGCTGACCTGACGAGTTTTGACATAACACCGAGCCTGTCAATTTTTATTATTGGTAAAGGGGATTTTTCCGAGTAGTTCCTGCGGGCATAAGATCACATCGTCTTGTCCGCTGACAAGGGGGCCGGGATAGGGCATCAGGCGATACAATCCGCTGAATCTTGCCCGGGCATTGTCTCTTTGTCGTTTGCGGCCATCAGCCCGTCGCCGGTCAAAACACAACAGCGTGTAATTTTCTGGAAGGTTGTTGATGATGTCTTCTGATGTTTTAAAGGAGTCGGCATTTCCGTAGGTCATTTCGCAGATAACAAGCGGCCGATAGATTTGCAATGTTTTTTTAAGCCCCTGCAGTACCGATCTTTCAAACCCCTCAACATCAATCTTCAACATGTCAAGTCGCGCGGGTCTGTGTTGTTCAAAGTGCTCATCGCCGCTGACAATCGCTAACTCACCAATTGCGATATTGCCTTTTTTTATGCTTTCAGGATCAAACGATCCAATACCTGCGTTGCTGCCAACAGGTGCATAAAATGGCAAGGTGCGGCTGCTATCACTCAAGCCCGTTGCATGAACTTCGATATTGCTGATGCTATTCAGTTTGATCTGGTGAAGTAGTCGCAAACGCACCGGTTCATATGGCTCAAAGGCGATCACCTGCGCGGCTATGCGTGACATAAACAGCGAGTGCTGTCCGACGTTTGCGCCGACATCTACAAAAACACCCTGGGCTGGTGCCAGGGCACGCAAGGTGTCCTCCATAAAGTGCAGCAGGGGTTTTTCAAAGGCGCCCAAAAAATAGATGGCAGCATCAACGTTATTGGTTAATTTTCCTTCGTAATGCAAACCATAAAAAGGCTGCGTGAATGTGTCGTCAGGAATACGATTACGTCGGGCAAGTAATTTATACACTTTGTGCGCGGCACTGAGCGGCAAGCGCCGGTGTTCCCGCCACAATGTGTCCAAGAGCTTGTTTTGCCAGCGTGTGATCATCTTTCAACAAATCCGCGCATGTCTGTTTAAGGCATTTTAGTGTTGTAGCGTGCAGCAATGTCAATTCACACTTAATTCTGTTGCGCTGCTGCCAGTCAGCTGGAAGAATCGGCTGCATCAGAGTAGCGGGCCAGAGGCATAATATTTTATGTTGGTGTTTATTGGTGGTACCGGATTTACACAGCTGCCGGGCTTTAAGGCAAGTCGCGAAATTGTTATTTCAACGCCGTATTCAGATGAGCCTGTAACGCTTGCGTGTGGCAAATTGGGCGACTCTGGTCAAGAGATTGGTTTTTTGCCAAGACACGGCCCCGGGCATACGCTGCCGCCTCACCGCATCAACTACAGGGCTAACGTGTTTGCGCTGCGAGAAGTCGGGGCCACTGCAATTCTGGCCGTCAATGCAGTTGGCGGTATTCATGCCGAGATGGGGCCAGGTGTAATTGCCGTGCCTGACCAGATCATCGATTACACACACGGCCGCGAACATACCTTTTTTGATGGCCGTGTGACAGGTATCGATTCTCCGGATCAGTTCTCAGCAACGGTGACACATGTCGACTTTACAGATCCCTATGATCAAGGTCTGCGTCAATTATTGATAAAAAGTGCCAGTGACGTTCAAGTGCCGGTTTGGCCGCAAGGTGTTTACGGAGCAACACAAGGGCCACGACTGGAATCACCGGCAGAGATCAGGCGGATGCTGCGCGATGGCTGCGACATGGTGGGGATGACCGGTATGCCCGAGGCTGGCCTGGCAAAGGAGTTGTCATTGCCCTATGCCTGCATCGCCTTGTCGGTCAACTGGGGGGCGGGTCTGAGTAATGAGTTGATTACCGTGGAGGGTATACGCCAGGTGCTGGCATCCGGCATGGACAGTATTCAAGCGGTATTGCTGCGCGCTGCCGGGTGTTACACGGGCTAACGTGTTGTCGATGTGGCGGTTGGCTGCACAGGATGCAGCAAGGGTGCTGCAGAGGGTGCTGCAGAGGGTGCTGGAGAGGAAGTTTCACTTGCCGGGGCTGGCGCGGGTTCTGAGTTCATTTCAGGTTCCGGCAATGGCGGCACCGTGTAGGGTTGTATTTGTACAATCACTCCAACCGCCGGATGATCCAGGTAGTGAAATTCATTGCTGCGAAGTTCCCGGGTATTCAGCACAGGAATAACCTGTGTGGTATACCACTGCTGCTCGTCAGGCATGCCCTCTGGTCTGCGCTTACCGACAACCGCCTCAGGCAATTCCGGCAAGCTGATTTCCACACTCTCGGCAAGCGGCATGGCACTGAACTGTGTCAGCCATAGTCGAACATCCAGAACTACCCGGTCTTGCCCGGGATTAAAACGGAAGTTAAGGCTGCCCTCCAGTTCGTGCCGCTGCCCAAACCGATTGCCACCCTCGACCCAAACCGGGATTGCTTGGTTGCTGCCCCGCATCGGTTGACGCCAGGCACTGTGAAACATTACCCGG
>CALQJO020000120.1 GCA_943330915.2 Rhodoferax sp. OV413
TAATCTGGCAAGATCTTTTTCAACTTCTTCGATCAGCTTTATTTATAAAACCTTTCACAATATGTCTGAAAAAATCATATCAACCAGCCACTAACTCGAGCTTCTCTTGTCAGGGGCGCGCATTATGCCACAGTAAAATCATCTGGCAATCCCTAAATGACAAAATTGCGTCGATGCCCACCCCATCACTAGATCTGGTCAGATAAATCTAATCAGGTGAAATAATTTTTTACCCCGCTTAATAACAACAAACCTATTAAACAGGGAGTCACTCTTTGTCAGATTCTTTTCAGGGACTAGATCCTTTCTTCCATTTACAGAAACAGCACCCGAATCCACAAACTCCCGAGCAACCCTGTTAGAGGTAGCGAGACCCGTGCGGACAAGAGCATCAATTAATCCAATTGACTCAGCACACAAATCAGTTACTGCCAGGCCATCCATGTGTAACTGTTCAAAATCCGATTCTGTCAGATCTGAAAGGTTTCCCGTAAACAAGGAGCTACTAATCCTGATAGCTGCCGCCACTCCTTTCTCTCCGTGCACTAGTCTAGTGACAGCCTCTGCCAAGACATGCTGTGCACGTGGTCGATCGCCAGAAGCCAGATCAGCCATCTGCAACTCATCGATTCGCGCTGGCGCCAAGAATGTAAAGTACTTTAAAAATCTATATACATCTGCGTCTGCAGTACTTAGCCAAAACTGATAAAAGGCATATGGTGAGGTTTTGTTCGAATCCAACCAAACCGTGCCGGACTCTGTTTTTCCAAATTTTTGACCATCAGCCTTTGTAACCAGCGGCAACGTAAGGCCAAAGACCTGTCCCTGATACATCCGCCTTGTCAGGTCGATGCCGCCAGTTATGTTGCCCCACTGGTCGCTCCCCCCGATCTGCAGGGTGCATCCATACCGCTTGTGTAGCTCAGCAAAATCGAATGACTGCAAAATCATATAGCTGAATTCTGTGAACGAGATACCCGCCCCTTCACGCTCAAGCCTTTGCTTGACAGACTCCTTTTGAATCATGGCGTTTACAGAGAAATGCTTACCAACATCTCTAAGAAAATCCAGCGCACTCAAATCCCTAGTCCAGTCCAGGTTGTTGACCACAACAGCGGAATTATGCCCACAATCGAAGTCTAAATATTGCTCTAACTGGGCACGCAACTTTTCAACCCAACCACCCACAATATCCCCGGAATTTAACTGGCGCTCGGCCGACTTAAAGCTCGGATCCCCAATCAACCCGGTTGCACCGCCAACCAGAGCAAGTGGTCTGTGGCCCGCCAATTGAAATCTCCGTAATGCGAGCAATGGAACCAGGTGCCCGATATGCAAGCTATCCGCAGTAGGGTCAAAGCCGCCATATAAAGTCCGCTGAGCACCTGAAAAGTGGGAGCGCAACTCATCTTCTGATGACATCTGCGCAATCAATCCTCTCAAGTCTAAATCTTTAAACAAATTTGTTGGCAAATCAGCCATAACATCTCTCGCCCCAAACGCACTCAGAAGAATCCTGATTCTACAACATCATCGCTAATAAGACTTGACCTAGACACCAAAAGCCTTAAGAATTGAAATTTGATCGCTCTTCAGATTTCATCTGGGACTCGTGCCACAGAAACACAGTTTACAATTAGAACGCTCATGACTCCGATGAATTCAGCCCCCGGCATCCTGAAAAAACTCCGATCGACAAATCACTTCCTCACTGTAAGTGCTATCTGTTTTGCTATGACCTTGGTAACCATGCTATCACCTGAAGATCCTGCACACGGCGATCGGTTGCGGCACGAGATAAACAGCATTGTCAGCAGTATTGATCACTTAGAACTGCAATTGGGCGTAATAGGTGCAGGGTCTTCGGCAAGCCAGATTATGCAGAACGTTGCAAAAGTTGCAAACGAAGCCGCTCAACAGTCCTATGAAGAATCTTTAACGCAACAAGTTATCGTGCGCCCCGGCGACAACCTATCGGCACTTTTCAATCAGGTAGGCCTGAGCGCTCAAGATCTGTTCAGAGTCATTAACAGTTCTGACGAGTCATCGGTATTGAACAGACTCTTCCCTGGTAACCAACTGAGCTTTTACATACCCGAACCAGGCCAACTTAAGCGCCTGGAAGTATTTACATCTCCACTGGAGGGGTATGTCTTCACACTTATTGATTCAAGTTACAACATCGAACCTATCAACAGATCTGCAGATATCCGTCAAGTAATGCGACATGGCAACATATCAGACAGCCTGTTTTTGGCCGGCCAACAGGCAGATATCCCTGCAAATGTGATTATGAGCATGGCAGATATCTTTGGTGGAGTGATTGACTTCCTGATGGACCCACGGCAAGGAGATGAATTCAGCATTCTCTACGAGGAAAAATATCTCGACGGAGAACTTGTCGGTTTCGGAGAAATTCTTGCTGCTCAATTTGTCAATCAAGGGCGAGAACACTTAGCCATGCGATATACAACCGCGTCAGGTGAATCTAGCTTTTTTAGTCCCGACGGCGAAAGCATGTCCAAGGCATTCCTCAAAAACCCGCTTGATGTTTTCAGAATCAGTTCGAACTTTAACCCAAGTCGAATGCATCCGATTCTGAATACAATTCGCGCGCACCGGGGCACAGACTATGCGGCTCCAGCAGGAACCCCTGTCAGAGCTACTGCAGATGGCACTGTTGTGTCTGCATCCCGCAACGGATCTTACGGGAAACTGGTAGTGATCGAGCACCACTCAGATTTCGAGACCAAGTATGCTCATCTTAACGATTATGCAGCCGGCATCCGAAAAGGAGCGAAAGTTCGTCAGGGTCAGATTATTGGCTATGTCGGAGCAACCGGCGGAGCAACCGGGCCTCACCTTCACTATGAATTTTTGGTGAGAGGGGTACATAAAGATCCAAGGACTGTTTTGGACCAATTGCCCCAGGCGATCGCGCTGGACGAAGGCGAAATGGCACGGTTTCGCGAACATACAAGAGAAATCATTCGCAAATTCGCCAGATCCAGGCCTGATGGACGCCTACTCAGCCTTAACAGCCAGACTGGTAAACGCTCTTTCGAAACTATGAACTGAAAATCATGGATGATGTTGCTTATTATATAGGCATTATCTCCGGCACAAGCATGGACGGGATAGATTGCGTTGTCGTGAGTCTTCGAAACGGGCATTTAGATCTGGTAGCCACTCAATCCTCGAAATATCCAGATGAACTCAGGCTTAAACTCTTCGATGTCTGCGCGAATCCTACCCTGACACTACTCGAATTTGGTCAACTGGACATTGCCGTAGGCAACGCGTTTGGGAACGCCATAAATAACCTGCTAGAAACCCACAAAATTAGGCCAGAAGCAATCACGGCGATAGGCAGTCACGGGCAAACTGTCTTTCATTCTCCGTCATCGCGCGATGCATTCAGCCTTCAGATCGGCGATCCAAATACAATTGCTCACACCACAGGAATAACTACTGTTGCAGATTTCAGACAAAGAGATGTGGCTGCCGGGGGCCAGGGTGCGCCACTCGCACCGCTTTTCCATCAATTCTATTTTTATCATCCACAAGGCAGCCGATGCGTACTAAATATAGGCGGCA
>CALQJO020000121.1 GCA_943330915.2 Rhodoferax sp. OV413
CTGACCGCCAACGGCGATATCATGATTCGCACCCTGTTGCTGGTAGCCAGTTTTGCGTGGTTCGTACGCCAGAGTGCACAGTTTGGTGATGATGTACTGGCAGCCAACCATATCCTGCTGCAGTTGATCTCGTTTTCAGCGTTTTTTCTAGACGCACTTGCTTATGTGGCAGAAGCACTGGTAGGCGAGGCCGCGGGCGCTAAGGATGCTTCGGCTTTTGATGTGGCGGTGCTTAAATCCACGCAGTTAGCGGGTGTGAGTGCGCTGGTGTTAGCCACTGTGATTTTGTTTGCAGGAGACTCGATTGTACCGCTGCTCAGCCAGCATGAGGCGGTAAGACTGGCTGCAGCTGCATCGGTGCCTTTTGCCGCGCTGTATGTGGCATTGGCATTTGCAGCCTTCCAATTGGACGGGATTTTTATCGGGACAACGCGTACCCGCGAGATGCGCAACGCGTCGGTGGTCTCGGCACTGGTGTTTTTTGTACTCAGCCTGCTGCTGATTGACCTGTGGCAGCTGGCTGGCTTGTGGATGGCGTTTATTGTGTTTGTGGTGTTGCGTGCCCTGTGTCTGGGCTGGTATCTGCCGGCGCTACGGCGGTCGATCGTCGCTGATTCACCTACTGCCCGGGATTAAACCAGGCCAGCTCACGCTGCAGTTTCACAACTTTTCCAACAATGATGATCGCTGGCGCTTTGATGCCTGCCTGTTTGACCTGCTCGGCAATGGAAGACAAGGTACCGGTCACGACACGCTGTCTGGGTGTGGTGCCCTGCTCCACGATGGCCACTGGCATTTGAGCGTCCATGCCATGCAGTTGTAGCTGCTCACAGATCACGGGCAGGGTAATCAGGCCCATGTAAATCACCAGTGTCTGATCTTCCTTGACCAATACCGGCCAATCCAGATCAGGCAGATCGTTCTTCATGTGGCCAGTGACAAATCGTACGGACTGCGAGTAGTCACGATGCGTCAGTGGAATGCCCGCATAACACGCGCAACCAGAGGCGGCGGTAATGCCGGGCACCACCTGAAATGCAATGCCTGCTGCTGCCAGTCTGTCGATTTCTTCACCGCCACGGCCAAAGATGAATGGGTCGCCGCCTTTGAGCCGCAAGACTTTGCGGCCTTCCAGCGCCAGGCGCACCAGCATCTCATTGATTTCTTCCTGCGGTACCGGGTGGTGTTTGGCTTCTTTGCCAACAAACATACGCTCGGCATCCGGGCGCACTTTGCTCATTATTTCATCCGACACCAGCCGGTCATACAGCACCACATCAGCCGCGTACATCAAACGCAGGGCTTTGAGTGTCAGCAGATCGGGATCACCCGGTCCTGCGCCTACCAGATAGACTTCACCGCGCACCGGCGATAGTTCAGATTCCACCAGGGACTGCTCAAACAATACCATCGCTTCCTGCTCGCGGCCGTTTAGAACCATCTCTGGCATTGGGCCGGCCAGCAGTTTTTCCCAGAAACGCGTACGTTGACTGAAACTTCGGATACTGACTTTGACCCGTTCACGCAGGTTGCCCAGCAAACTGGCCAGTCTGCCATAGGCTGCTGGCAGCAGGATTTCGATTTTTTCTTTGATGTCGCGTGTGAGTACAGGAGAACTGCCACCGGTAGAGATCGCAATCACCACCGGCGAGCGGTCAACAATGGCCGGTACAATAAAACTGCACAGCTCAGTCTGATCCACCACATTCACGGGAATCTGCCGGCTCTTGGCCAGCGCGGATACATGTCGGTTGACGGCATCATTATCGGTTGCGGCTATCACCAGCACTGCGCCGTCGATATCTGCATCCATAAATCCACGTTGGTGAATTTCACCACCGTGTTCATCAATGATGTGTTGCACTTCGTCGCGGATAAGTGGTGCAACAACCACAATCGACGCACCCGTGCGCGCAAGGAGCGCGGCTTTACGGCTGGCTACTTCGCCGGCGCCGACCAGCAAACAGCGCTGGCCACGCACGTTCATAAAGACGGGCAAATAGTCCATTTTTCTTGTCCCTACAAAACTGTTTGAAACGGTTTTATAACTGGGTGATGCCGCCCATGTAAGGCACCAGCGCTGCCGGGATCTGCACAGAACCATCTTCCTGCTGATAGTTCTCCACAATGGCAACCAGCGTGCGGCCGATCGCCAGCCCTGAGCCGTTGAGTGTGTGTAGCAGCTCAGGTTTGCCAGTTTCCGGGTTTCTCCAGCGCGCTTGCATACGCCGCGCCTGGTAATCCTCAAAGTTGCTGCAAGAAGAAATCTCGCGGTAACAATTCTGTGACGGCAACCAGACTTCAAGATCGATGGTGCGAGCTGCACCAGCACCCATATCGCCACCACACAACTGCATGGCACGATAAGGCAATTCCAGCAATTGCAGAATGCGTTCGGCGTGTCCAGTCAACGCTTCGAGCGCTGCATTCGAATCCTGTGGGCGCACCATCTGTACCAGTTCCACTTTTTCAAACTGATGCTGGCGAATCATGCCACGGGTATCACGACCGTAACTGCCGGCTTCGCTGCGGAAACACGGGGTATGGCACACGTATTTCAGGGGCAGTTTGTCGGCCGGCACAATCTCATCGCGGACCAAATTGGTGACGGGCACTTCGGCTGTCGGGATCAGGTAATACTCCTGCTCTCCATACAGGCGGAAGAGATCTTCGGCAAATTTAGGCAACTGGCCAGTACCCATTAGTGAGGCATTGTTCACGATAAAGGGCACATAGGCTTCTTCGTAACCGTGCTGCAGGGTGTGCTGATCCAGCATAAATTGGATCAGGGCACGGTGCAGCCGCGCCACACTGCCGCGCAAGACCACAAACCGTGAACCAGTGAGTTTAGTGCCGGCGGCAAAATCCATGGCCTGACCATTCTGAGTCTGGAATTCACCCAAGGTCACATGGTCTTTAGGTGTAAAACCAAAGTTCCTTGGTGTTCCCCAGCGATGCATTTCAACATTGTAGTTTTCGTCTTTGCCGGCTGGCACGATGTCTTGCGGAAGGTTGGGCAGTTGAATCCACGCGTTGTTAAAACTGTCCTGAACCTGCGCCAGTGCGGCTTTAGCGGCATCAAGCCGGTCACCCAGATCATTTACTTCAGCCAATAACGGTGCCACATCTTGTCCCGACGCTTTTGCCTGACCAATGGATTTGGCGCGCATATTGCGTTCGTTCTGCAGCTTTTCAGTTTCCTGCTGAAGATGTTTGCGCTGGTTATCCAGCTCTGTCAGCGTATGAATATCCAGGGTGACGCCACGCTTGGCCAGCGCATTGACCAGTCGCTCGGGGTCGGCGCGTAAGAGTCTGGTGTCCAGCATAAAAATATTCCTTGAGATTTGTCCGGGCGTCAGCGTGTTGACCGGTTTGGCTAATGTGAGGTGGCGGATTTTACGCGAGTGCACGCGTCAGTGCCATGCCAAGCCACGTGGCCAGCAGGCAAAACACCACACTACCTAAGGTGTAGATCAGCGCCTGAATGACCAGGCCGCGTTCGATCAGCAGCAGAGTATCCAGCGAATAGCTTGAGAA
>CALQJO020000122.1 GCA_943330915.2 Rhodoferax sp. OV413
AAAGGGGATTAAGACCCCACACAGTGGGATATCTCCACGCCTCTGCTCTGTAAAAATAATTGTCCCGTTCAAAGGGGAGATTGAGACTGCCACTAAACCCCAAACGAGGCACCTCATCCACCATGTATTCAGTTTCAATTAACTTGTCCGGTTCGTATTGCCTCACAAAAAGTCAAACTAGTCCGAAGTTGCCACCCTCTGTTTGGCTTTGCCCGGCGCAGCTTCCATCGGCACTCGCAGCCTTGCCTGATAACCTTCTTGTCGTAGCCTTCAATCATTCAGGCGGCGCCGGTTCATACCGTCTAATTCTTCTCTTGTTTCAATTCAACAACGTTTTGGCAGAAAGCAATAAAATAATAGACACCAATAATGTTATATATTAGAGTCTATTAAAGTCCATTGGAGACTCTTATGACTCAGGCTCTACCGCCCCCCACAAAGCTCGGCATCGATGATCTTTGCCGCCTGACCGGACTGACCCGGCGCACGGTGCGTTTCTATATTCAGAAGGGGCTGCTGGAAAAGCCCAATGGAGAGAAGAAGGGCGCCTGGTACTCGCAGGAGCATCTGGAGAGGCTGGCGCGGATCCGCCAATTGTCGGCATCAGGCTTGTCGCTGGATGCGGTTGCCCGGCAGCTGGATGACAGTGTGGATGCGGGCGGCGATGCGCCAGCTGCGATGCCTGGCACAGTGACCGTTAAAAGCCACATCACCGTGGCACGTGGGCTCGAAGTGGTTGTTTGCCCTGATCTGGCGCAGATGCGGCCGGAACAATTACGCAAGTTTATCCGCCTGCTTTCAGAGGCTTATCAGGAGTCGGTACAAGATGACGATCAACTTACGGACTAATTATGCGCACAAAAGCGCTGTCGCGACCGGGCTGCAAGCGCTTGATGGCACCGTGCTGCCGCTTACCAACGTGGTGGCAGAGGGCAGGCTTCGCAACGGGCTGTTTGAGTTGAGTGTGGAGCAGCATTACCGTAACCCGGGCCGCACCAATCTGGAAACGGTGTACACCTTTCCGCTGATGCCGGATGCCGTGCTGTTGGGCTTGGAGCTGCAGATGGGTGAGCGGCGACTCTCGGGTAAAGCGCTGCCGGTGGCGGCGGCGCGTCAGGAATATGAGGAGGCACTGGAGGAGGGCAACTCTGCGGCGTTGCTGGAGAAGGCAACGGATGGGTTGTATACCGTCAGTGTGGGTAATCTGCTGGCCGGCGAAACCGCCAGTATCCGTTATCACTACGCGCAGCCGATCTGTGCCAAAAATGGCCTGTTGCGCATCACCATTCCCACTACCGTGGCGCCGCGTTATGGCAACCCGGCCAACTCGCTTCAGCCGCATCAGGTGCCGGAATCTGACATGGTGGCCGAGTATCCGTTTAGTCTGACGGTGGAGATTGACGGCGAGCCAAGCCCCGAGACCATCACCAGCCCCACACACGCGATTGCATTAAGCACAACCCGCGAGAGCACACGGGTTAGCTTTCCACGCGCCAGCCTGGACCGTGATGTGGTGATGTTGATTCAACAGACGGGGAGTCCTTGCGTTTATGTTGCCGAGACGGATGGCGGGTGCATTGCGTATGCGCCTGTGGCTGCGACCTTGCCGGGCTTGAGCGAGCAGTTGTCGCCCATGAGTTTGCGGCTGGTGATTGATTGCTCGGGCTCCATGGCGGGGGAGAGCATCAAGTCTGCGCGGCGCGGTGCCATGCGTGTGCTGGAGGCGCTGACTGACGCTGATGAGGTCAGTATTACGCGCTTCGGCACGACCTTTGAGCACTTTGATCAGCGGCTGACCAAGGCGATTGCCTCAGAAAAACGGCGTGCACTTGATTACCTGCAAGGCACTGACGCCACCTTGGGCGGCACCGAGATGACAGCTGCGCTGGCGGCCGTGAGCCAGCTGGCTGGCGCTGCAACCCACAGCGATGTGCTGTTGGTGACCGATGGCGAGATCTGGGAGATTGATGACTTAGTGGCGATTGCCCGGCGCTCCGAGATGCGTTTCTTCATTGTGGGGGTTGGTTTTAGTCCCTCGCACGACAACCTGTTGCGCCTGGCGCAGTCCACGGGCGGAGCTTACATGGCCGTGACGCCGGGTGAAGATATCGAACAGGCGATGGAAGCGCTGCTGGCGCGTATTCAACAGCCGCGTATCAGTGCCACCCGCTTGCGTTGGCCTTCCGCATGTCAATGGCAAACCGGCTTGCCGCTGACGATGTTTAGGCACGAGACAGTTGCCGTGTTTGCAGGGCTGAGCGCAACGCCGGCAGACGAGTCTGTGGCAGTGCTGCAATACAACCTGGGCGGCTCTGGTGATGGGCAGCGTTTTGACGAGTCTTTGGAGATTAAACCGTGGGCTGGCGACCCTGTGCTGTTGCTGCGCGTGGCCATGGCCATGCGCATTCGGGAGCTGGAGTCCAGTCAAGCACCGCATCCTCTGCTCAGCGTGGCCGAGGCGACGCAGCTGGCGGTTGAGCACAATCTGGTCAGCCGGTATACCAATTACCTTGTGGTGCTGGAGCGGGATGATGGTGAAAAGCCGCTGGATCTGCCGGATGTTGTTGCGATTAAGCAGATGGCGCCACCTGTGAGCGCTGTTAGCGATTTGAAAGCTATGAGCGATTTGAGCCTGCCGCAGTTCTTCAGTAGGCAGCAGATGGTTGATGTGCCCTCGTTCTCGAGGCGGCAGGAGTCTCGTCAGCACGTGTCCTCAGTCACAGAAGTAGGTGTCTGCTTTATGCAGGAGTTCGCGGATGACTTGAGCTTAGAAAAACTGACTAGTAATTTTGCTCTGGCATTGAACAAGCGCTTGGGCGAACGAAACACCGGCGTGGTGCCGTCGCGCATTGCGGTGTTGGTGAAGCTGGGTCTTGATGACGAGATTGCCGAGGCACTGCATCAACTTGTTCGCGATGGCGAAGATGAAAGCGAGGCGGTCTTTGCGCTGTTGCTGCTGTTGGCCGAGTTTGGTCAGTTAGACGACCTCAGCGCGGCCAATCTGGACATTGTGAAGAAGCTGGCTCTCAGGGTCAGCGCCGAGCGGCTGAGTGATTTGCAAGTTCAGTTACAGGACCAACTGCGTAACCAAATGCGCGATGTGGTGGCGGTGCGGTAATGAGGGGCTGGCCGAAATGAAAGCCTTTAGTTCAGTGGAACATCCAGCGCCCACAACGGTGTCTGAATAGGTGTCTGAAAAGAGGATAATGCGAAGATTTAATGGTGCCCAGGAGAGGACTTGAACCTCCACGACCTTGCGATCGCCAGCACCTGAAGCTGGTGTGTCTACCAATTCCACCACCTGGGCATTTAGGGGTTGGATCAATGAAGAGCGCGCATTTTGCCCACTGCCCAAAG
>CALQJO020000123.1 GCA_943330915.2 Rhodoferax sp. OV413
CTTATCGGCTAGCATTTCTGCGGCGTACAATCATCTTGGAAGTACGCTTGTTTGTCCTGGTCTTGTATCCCTTGGTTGGAACGCCCCATGGTGACACTGGATGACGTCCACCAGAAGTACGACCCTCACCACCACCCATCGGGTGATCAACCGGGTTCATTGCCACGCCGCGAACGGTCGGGCGAACACCACGCCAACGCTTGGCGCCTGCCTTACCCAGCGAACGCAAGCTGTGCTCGGAATTTGAAACTTCGCCAAGCGTTGCGCGACAATCAGCCAACACTTTGCGCATCTCGCCTGATTTCAGACGCAGAGTTGCGTGGTTACCTTCTTTAGCAACCAGTTGAGCTGAACCGCCGGCAGAACGAGCAATTTGTGCCCCCTTGCCAGGCTTCATCTCAACGCAGTGAACGGTGCTACCCAGCGGAATGTTACGCAGGGGCAGGCAGTTACCTGTTTTGATCGGCGCATCGTGTCCTGAAACCAATGTATCACCAGCGGCCACTTTTGCCGGCGCAATGATATAGCGACGCTCACCATCGGCATACAATACCAAGGCGATGTTTGCGGTACGGTTGGGGTCATATTCAAGACGCTCAACCTTGGCAACAATACCGTCTTTATCGCGACGGAAATCTACAATTCTATACTTCTGCTTGTGTCCACCACCCACATGACGCGTTGTGATTCGACCAGCATTGTTACGACCACCGGTTTTTGCCTTGGCGGTAACCAGAGGCGCATAGGGCTCGCCGGTATGCAACTCTTTATTTACGATCTTTACGACAAACCTGCGCCCTGGCGAGGTGGGTTTACATTTTACGACTGCCATAACCGCGACCCTTCCTTACACCGCTGTTGCAAAGTCGATTTCCTGACCTTGCGCAAGCTTGACGTAAGCCTTTTTCCAGTTTGATTTTTGACGAATCTTGCCGCGTGAAGTGCGCTTGGTTTTGCCCTTCACATTCAGCACCTGAAGATCTTCAACAGTGACGTTGAATAACTTCTCGATCGCCTCGCGAATCTCCGGCTTGGTAGCATCATTGGCAACACGGAAGGCAATTTGATTGCGCTTCTCAGCCATGATGGCAGCCTTCTCAGAAATATGCGGGCCTACGATAACGGAATACAGTCTCGCCTGGTTCATGCCAGCATCTCCTCAACTTTTTTTAGCGCAGGAACAGTCATGATCACCTTTTCAAACCCAATCAGACTGACCGGATCAAGGCCTGCCACGTCAAGCACATCTACTTTGTGCAGATTGCGCGCGGCCAGGTAAAGGTTTTCAGCCACTTCATCTGCAACAATCAAAACGTTTTCAACAGCGAACTCTTTCAGCTTGCTAGCGAGATCTTTGGTCTTGTGCGAGTCCAGCGTGAAGTGCTCGACAACGATCAGACGATCCTGACGAAGCAGCTCAGACAGGATGCTACGCATCGCACCACGATACATCTTGCGATTGATTTTTCTGCTGTGGTCCTGAGGACGGGCAGCAAATGTCACACCACCTGATCGCCAGAGCGGGCTACGGGTAGTACCCGCACGCGCACGACCGCTACCTTTCTGCCGCCAGGGCTTGCGCCCACCACCACGAACGTCTGAACGGGTTTTCTGCTGCACAGTGCCCTGACGAGCACCAGCAAGGTACGTAACAACGGCCTGATGCACCAAGGCTTCGTTGAATTCTTTGCCAAACGTTTCCTCTGATACAGAAACCGTGGCCGCTCCGGACTGGTTACCGAGCTTTGAAAGATTGACTTCGATCATCGCTTACCCCCTGGATCCGACAGACTTGACGGAAGGACGAACTATCACGCACGAACCAGTCGCACCGGGAATAGCACCTTTCACGATCAAGAGATTGTTATCGGAATCCACGCGAATTACTTCTAGAGACTGAGTGGTTACTCGCACATCACCAAGATGGCCAGCCATCTTTTTGCCTTTCCATACCCGACCTGGAGTCTGGCACTGGCCGATAGAACCTGGGGCACGGTGTGAGAGCGAGTTACCATGAGTGGCATCTTGCATACGGAAATTGTGACGCTTGATCGCGCCAGCGTAACCCTTACCCTTTGAAGTGCCGGTTACATCGACCTTTTGACCAGCTTCGAAAATTGACACAGTCAATTCGCTGCCCGGGGCGAAGTCTGCAAGTTCTTGCTGACCTGCGCGGAACTCCCACAGGCCGAGGCCAGCTCCGGTTCCAGCTTTGGCAAAATGGCCAGCCTCAGAACGACTTACGCGGGAAGCTTTGCGCTCACCCACAGTCACCTGAACGGCGCTATAGCCATCAACTTCCTCAGTCTTGAGCTGAGTAACTCTGTTTGGGCTGACCTCAACCACTGTTACCGGGATAGACTCGCCAGCTTCAGTGAATATTCGGGTCATGCCGCTCTTTCGACCGACCAAACCAATCGACATTTTTTGAACCTCATCGTGTACGGGGCTTGAACCCGCTATGGCTGCTATCGCATTACACCATGTCTGCTTCAGGACATTATTTGTCCCTTGAGCTCGCTGTTATCAGTGATATTTTTACTGAATCATTTCTCGCTACTGTTAAACAAACCGGCCTAACACAAAACTCTTAGTTATTTCAGCCCTTACCCAAGACTGATCTGCACTTCAACACCCGCCGCCAGATCCAGCTTCATCAGTGCATCCACTGTTTTTTCTGTTGGCTCAACGATATCGAGAAGGCGCTTATGCGTTCTGATTTCATACTGATCGCGCGCATCCTTGTTCACATGCGGGGATATCAATATGGTGAAGCGCTCTTTGTTCGTTGGCAGCGGTATCGGACCACGCACTTGCGCACCGGTACGCTTGGCAGTATCTACTATTTCCTGAGTAGACTGATCGATCAGCCGATGATCAAAGGCTTTTAGCCGGATTCTGATACGCTGATTTTGCATCTACTCTACTCTCCAAAAACTTTTTTAAATTAATCAGTTACTTTTTATCAGGCCCTAATTGTGCTTGAGCACCTGAAAAAAGGAGACGAAATTCTAAGGCTGAAGCCCGTCAGTGTCAACAACAAAACCTTTAATTAACAATTTAGTTCTCACCTACAAAAAGAGGCGACCCGAGGCCGCCTCTTTTTATCGCAGAACTCTTGCCAGATTATTTGATAATCTTGGCAACAACACCCGCGCCAACGGTACGGCCGCCTTCGCGAATAGCGAAACGCAAGCCATCGTCCATCGCAATCGGGTGAATCAGCGTTACAACCAGCTTAACGTTGTCACCTGGCATCACCATCTCAACGCC
>CALQJO020000124.1 GCA_943330915.2 Rhodoferax sp. OV413
CCGGGTTGTCCTCGTGGATGGGTAATCAGCTGACTTTTTTCGACAGTTTCCACCTGATTGTGATGATAACCGGCGCAACATTGCTGATCTTGTTCCTCACAGAAATTACCTCCAATACGGCGACGGCCACCATGATTCTGCCCGTTGTTGCTTCGCTGGCGCTGGCATTGGAAATACATCCCTATGCGTTGATGATTCCCTGCGCTATGGCCGCCAACTGCGCATTTATGCTGCCGGTGGGGACACCCCCCAATGCCATCATTTTTGCGACAGAGAAAATCAGAATCACAGAAATGATGAGGGTAGGCTTTGCGCTTAACATCATCGCTGCGGCGCTGATTGTGTTGCTGGTCTATTATGTTGTCCCGCTGGTGTGGGGCATTGACCTGAATTCCGTCCCTGCGGAATTTACAACAGCACCATAAAAGCTGTTCATCATTTTGTTACAAAGCACTGCTAATCTTTGGGCAACTCGACAGATAAGCCTCAGGTGACTGGGGTGTGTTCGAAGGGTGGCAAGTGTTTTATTGATTGTTCTTTTTTGATAGTAGTGGTTTCTCCCCATTTTAAGCCGGCTATGTTCATCCCCCCGAACCTATGCCGGCTTTTTTTATTGCTTTTCAATATATAGTTTTGTATATATAGATTTTTCAAAATATACTTTGCTATATATTGTGACGACCCTTGATGCCATCAACAGCAGCCGTGATCATTCAATTTCTCCCCAGGCATGTATCAACGAGTGAAATAGTCGCGGTCGCTCAGGCGTTGGTTATAGTGCTTTCGCTGAACTCCTGGACTGCTGCCAACGGACAGCCGGGTGAGGCCGTTGAACAGAGCCCTATTGTTGAAGTGATAGTGAATTCCCGTCACCGCGATGAGAATCTCCAGGCAGTGCCCGCTGCCGTGTCGGTGCTCAACAACGATCTGCTTGACAGCGCTTATACAATGAGTACGCGTCAGCTGAGCGAGCTGATTCCCTCTCTGTATTACAACTCTGCCAATCCTCGTAACACGGCGTACACCATCCGTGGGCTTGGTTCGAGCACGCTATCCATCAGTGCGGCGAATGACGGCATCGAGCCCGGAGTCGGTTTTTATGTCGATCAGGTGTACCACGGCCGTCCTGCAACAGCGTCATTTGACTTTACTGACATCGAACGAGTGGAAGTGCTTCGCGGCCCTCAGGGCACACTTTTTGGCAAGAACACGACGGGCGGCGCGATTCATATCATCAGCCGCATGCCAGCATTCGAACCTGAGATCACCGGTGAAGCAAGTCTGGGCAGCAACCATTTTATGCAGGCGCGTGGCGCCGTCACCGGCCCGCTGAGTGAGCGTTTGGCGGGCCGCCTGTCGGCGCAGATCAGCAAACGCGACGGGGTGCTGCGCAATGTGCGCACGGGCAACGACCTCAATGCCCTGAACAATTACGCGTGGCGTGCCCAATTACTGTTTGAGGTCTCACCAACCTTGTCTCTGCGTCTGACAGCGGACGCATCAGACCAGAACGCTGCCTGCTGCACGCAGAATTTCCTGCGTATCGGCAAAAGCCAGCGCAGTGCGGCGCGGCAGTTCCCGGCCCTGGCTGCAGGACTTGGTTATGAACCGCCCAGTCGTGATGTTTACGAGCGATTGGTAGATATCGACATTGAACCGATGATAGACACGCAGGATGGCGGTATTTCGTTGATTGCCGACAAACAGATTGGTGACGGTCAGCTCACATCGATCAGCGCGTGGCGTTACTGGGACTGGGATGTCGGCAACGACCGCGATTTCACAGGAATTCCAATCCAGACCGTGCAGCGCATTCCTTCACGGCAGGATCAGATCAGTCAGGAGATTCGGTACGCCTCGGACGCTGACCAGCGGCTTCGACATGTCAGTGGCATTTTCTTTTTCGCGCAGTCGATCGCAGGGAATCCCACCAGTATCTACGGTCCGGAGGCTGCTTACTGGTTGCTCAATCAGGCCGCATTCAGCGTACCAATTCCGCGCAATCTGCTGGATGGCTATGGGCAGACGGGGCGCTCGCAGTTTGACATTCGCAGCTACGCTGCCTTCGCGGAGTTAAATTACGATCTGTCCTCGCAACTGATTGCAACGTTTGGTTTGCGCTACACGGCCGAAGATAAGCAGGGCCGCTATGCCACTGAGGTCAGCGGGGGATCCAGTCTTGCCGGATTAAATGAAACGACGGTCGCGGAATTGCATCGTGCCAGATTATCGATCTTTCGCCCGCAGCGGTACTTCGCGGAAGATGGCGGTGGCAATTTTTCAGGCCGAGGCAATCTTGCATGGCGCGTCAGCAACAACTTCATGAGTTATGTTGGTGTTGCGTACGGCCACAAGTCTGGTGGTTTGAATATGTCGGGACTGCCGCTGGACGCGGTTAACCAGCCGGCTCTGTCGACGGCTGTTATTGACGATGAACGCAACTCCAGTGTGGAACTGGGCATCAAAACCACACTCCTGGAGGGACGCGCTACACTGAATTTAGCCGCCTTCCACACAACGGTTGGTGACTATCAGACCAATATCGTCTCCAGTCTGGAAACGGCGGCACTGCGTTCCTACCCTTCCAACATACCCGAAGTCAGGGTTCAAGGTGTGGAGGCTGACGTGATGCTGGCAAGTCTTGATGGTTTGACAGTACGGGCGTCGCTGGCGTATGCCGACGGCATTCATAAAGTCTATGCCTTGGGGCCATGCCCCTTGGAGTTGCAGTCGGCGGGAACCGGCGCCTGTAACCTGAGCGGCACAGGCTTGCCAGGCCTGTCACGTCTTGCAGGCTCACTCGTGCTCGATTATCGCATTGCTCTGGGCAGCGGTGAGTTTGTTCTGCACATGAACACCAGCGCACGCAGCGGTTACAACAATGACACAGCAGGATCACAATTTACCAAGATCGCTGGCTACAGCGCCACCCATGCCAGTCTGGGGTACCAATTCCGGAATGGCTGGCTTGTGGATGTCTTCGCACGCAATTTGCTTAACAAAGACTACATCACAGCGCTGACTGTGCAGACGGGTAATTCGGGCCTGATCCTTGGTCTGCCGAGCGATCCGCGGCAGGTGGGAGTCTCGCTGCGTTTGAACAAATGACTCCAACTTTGTGCTAACCCGCATGAGCAGGCATAATCGGACTTTTATATAGCAAGGTATATGTCGCATGCCCGGCTCAACACAACAGTCCATCGGCGA
>CALQJO020000125.1 GCA_943330915.2 Rhodoferax sp. OV413
GAGGCATTGGGTTTGCTGAAGGTGGATATTCTTGCTCTGGGGATGTTGACCGCTGTGCGTAAGGCATTGGCTACATTGCCCTCAATTCATGGCAGGCCCTGGCAGTTGCACGATGTCCCCGCGGAAGATCCGCTGGTTTACCAGATGATCAGTCGGGCAGATACGGTAGGTGTTTTCCAGATCGAGTCACGAGCACAAATGAGTATGCTGCCCAGGCTGCAGCCCCGTCATTACTACGACCTGGTGATTCAAATTGCGATTGTCAGGCCAGGCCCGATTCAGGGCGATATGGTTCACCCGTATCTGGCGCGGCGTCAGGGTAAAGAAGCGGTTGTGTATCCCAGTGAAGGTGTTCGCAGTGTGCTGGAGCGGACCTTGGGTGTACCCATTTTTCAGGAACAGGTCATGCAGATTGCGATGGTAGCCGCTGGTTTTTCAGGCGGAGAGTCGGATCAATTGCGCCGGGCGATGGCGGCCTGGAAGCGTAAGGGAGGTCTGGAGCCATTTGAAGAGAAGCTGATTCGCGGGATGCGGGAGCGCGGTTATACAGAAAGTTTCGCCCGGCAAATTTATCAGCAGATCCGCGGGTTTGGAGACTATGGTTTTCCTGAGTCACATTCGGCCAGTTTTGCACTGTTGGCCTATGTATCGGCGTGGTTAAAGTGTCACTACCCTGCCAGTTTTGTATGTGCTTTGATCAACAGCCAGCCCATGGGGTTTTATGCGCCTGCGCAGCTGGTGCAGGATCTTCGCAGGCACGGCATCAGGGTTTTTCCCGTTGATGCAACTATCAGCCAGTGGGATTGCACGCTGGAAAATGATACGAGCGCAGCTCACCCCGAAGGCAGGGCCTTGCGTCTTGGCCTGCGGCTGGTCAAAGGATTATCCATGGTGGGTGCGCAACAGTTATTGTCTGTACGTGAGCATTCAGCGTTTACCAGTATTGCTGACCTGGTACGCCGGGCCGGGCTGAATCAACGCGATCGAGATGCGCTGGCAGCAGCGGATGCACTCAGTTCGCTGGCAACAGATCGCCATCGGGCTTTCTGGGATGCCAGTGCAGTGACTGCCGTTCCACCTTTATTTGCGAACGCTGCGGATGATTTTGGACAGGCACACCCCGGCGCTATATTGATGCTGCCAAGACCCGACGAAGCTCAGAATGTTGTTGCAGACTACAATCACACGGGTCTTAGCCTGCGTCGCCACCCATTGGCGTTATGGCGAGAGCACTTGTCAGCTTATCGTGTATTGAGTGCCGGGCAGTTGGACATGTATTCGGATAGCTCGCACGTTAAAGTAGCCGGACTGATCACCTGTCGGCAGCGGCCCCAAACCGCATCGGGTGTGACCTTTCTGACACTTGAGGATGAAACCGGGTTTATCAATGTCGTGGTCTGGCCGTCTTTGCTGGAGCAATACTATCGTCAGGTCCATGAGGCTTCGGTGATGGGCGTGACTGGCACATTACAACGGGCAGACGGCGTGACACATGTGATTGCCTCTGTATTAGTGGATTTGAGTCATTGGTTTGCAGGCATGAGTCTTTCCTCTCGAGATTTTTCTTGATCCTGAGCAGTGATACCGCCGGAAAGATGGGTAAACTTGCCAAAAAGTATGGAGATAAATTCTGATATGAATTTTCCGCACCGCAAGCTCTCTTACTCCCCGATTTCCTCAGCAGCAGCGCTGGTTATGGTGTTTTTCTCTGCTGGGCTGCGGGCTGATATTCCCCGACTGCCTGACGGGCGCCCTGATTTTCAGGGAATATGGACCAATGAGACGGATACGCCTGTTGAGCGGCCTGCACAATTTGCAGATCGGCAGGCTATGACCGCGGAAGAGGCTGCCGCCTGGCGGCCAGGCTCCGCCGCTGGCCTGACAGATCTTAATCGCATGGAGACGCTTGATCCGAATCGGGGACCTCCCCCAGCAGGAGAGCCAATCAGGCTGGAGGCTGACTGGTTCTTTTCCAGTGACTATGTGGCGCAGATCAATGGCGAATTTCGCACCTCACTGGTGATTGATCCGCCAAACGGACGTATTCCTTATGCGGAAGACGGGCGTAACCGTGACTTTGTCTCACAGATGCTGGCCCGACCCGGTGTTGCTGAATTTGATGGTCCGGAACTCAGGCCTGCCGGTGAACGATGCCTGTTGTCCGTCTTGTCGACCGCAGGCCCGCCCATGTTGCCTATGTCATACAACAGCAATTACCGGATTGTACAGACGGCAGATTACGTGATGATCATGGCGGAGATGGTTAACGATGTGCGCATCATTCGTCTTGATGACACACATCAGCACGAGGCAATTCACAAGTGGATGGGTGATTCAGTAGGTCGTTGGGAGGGGGATACCCTGGTGGTGACAACCCGCAACATACACCCGCAACAGAGTTTTCGCGGCTCAACCGGCAATATGCAAAGCACCGAGTGGTTTTCCATGGAGTCTGACGGCCAGATAAATTACCGCGTTACCATCAATGAACCCGATGTTTTTGGCCGTCCGTGGACTGCCGAAGTACCTATGCGTCGGTTACCTGCGGATAACAGGATTTATGAATATGCCTGCCATGAAGGCAATTACGCGATTGTAGGAGCATTATCGGGGGCGCGTTGGCAGGAGCACTATGCGGCGCAAGTGGAAGGAGCCGACGCTGCTCAATAGTTGGTTTATTGCGCGGGCTCAGCCCCCTTTCTGCTCCACCACGGATAAATCAGTACCACGGTCACAATCAGCGCTGCGCCCACATAAAAGCTTGCGCTGACCTCCTGCTGCTCTCCCAAAAACACCACGGCCAGTGCAATGGCGTACAGTGGCTCAAGATTAACAGCCAAAGAGCTTGCATATGCCGACAAATGGCGCAGTGCAATCAGCGACAACACAAAAGGCAGCAGCGTGCAGCCCAGTGCCAGAATTAATAGCCATATCACATCGTTACCTTGTGGAAGCGCAAAGAGGTCGCTTGGCGTTTCAACAATCCCGGCAATTGTTGGTAGCCCCGGAAGTATCTGGTAAAACACCCCGATGACCAACAAAAACAGTGCACCGGCCGTCATTTCAATACTGGTAACGGTGAGTGCGTCAGCTTTGAGCACATAACGATTGTTCAGGGCGGCAAA
>CALQJO020000126.1 GCA_943330915.2 Rhodoferax sp. OV413
GCGCCGGCTGCTCGGCAGCTGAATAACCGTATCCACCTTCAGAGACTTCAACATGGCAACAGCCCCGGGCATCCCTCAACACATTGTCATCATTGGCGCGACCTCCGGCATCGCCGAACAGTGTGCACGCCTGTGGGCGCAGCAAGGCGCCAGACATCTGGTACTAGTGGCGCGCAATCAACAAAAACTGCAGTCGATTGCCCAGGACCTGCAGGTTCGCAACCCTGCTGTACAGATCAGCTGCCAGAGCGCAGCGTTCACTGACCCGCTGGCAATCAACACCTTGGTAGACACCCTTGTGCAGCACGGTTGCCCGGATCTGGTGTTGATTGCTCACGGCACGCTGCCCGACCAGGCGCTATGCCAACAGGATCTGGCCAGCAATGCCGAGGCACTGCAGATTAACGGCGTGTCGCCGGTGCTGTTTGCCGAGGCCTTTGTGCCGCATCTGCTGAGCGCAGGTCGGGGCACGCTGGTGTTGATTGGCTCAGTAGCGGGCGACCGCGGGCGCAAATCCAACTACGTTTACGGCGCCGCCAAAGGGCTGGTAACCCGTTATGTGCAAGGCTTGCAACATCGCCTTGCCCTTGCCGGCAGTGCTGTGAAAGTGGTACTGGTTAAACCCGGCCCCACCGACACACCGATGACAGCGCATCTGAAACAACAGGGCGCCAAGCTCGCCAGTGTTGAAGAGGTTGCCGCCAGCATTGTGACAGGCATTCAGGCGGGTAAAGCCACTGTTTACGCGCCTGCAAAATGGGCACTGATCATGATGATCATCCGCCACTTGCCGCGCTTTGTATTTAACCGGATGGATATCTAATGAAAACCGCTGGCGCGCATGCCGTTGGCATCGTGGTGCCGGTGTTTACCCGTTTTATCGGGCATAAGTACTGGTCTTTCCGCTGATTGACGGCAGCTGACTGCTGACAAGCAGCTACACCAACGCATACACTTGGCACCACGCGTTTTTCAGCAGGAATGATTGGCCTATGCTTTATCCCATGCTCGCAATTGTTATCGGATTGGTGGTGCTCGTCTGGAGCGCAGATCGCTTTGTGGATGGGGCAGCCTGCACCGCTAAACATTTCAACATACCGCCGCTGCTGATCGGCATTGTGATTATCGGCTTTGGTACTTCCGCTCCAGAATTGGTGGTGTCGGCGCTGGCATCGCTGGAAGGCAACCCAGGCATCGCGCTGGGAAACGCTTACGGCTCAAACATTACCAACATCGCACTGATTCTGGGGATCACGGCGCTGGTTGCGCCGATTGCTGTTGACTCACAGGTTCTCAGACACACACTACCCTTACTGGCACTGATTTCTTTTATAGCCGCCT
Source organism: Rhodoferax sp. OV413 (assembly GCA_943330915.2). Lineage (GTDB taxonomy): Bacteria > Pseudomonadota > Gammaproteobacteria > Pseudomonadales > Pseudohongiellaceae > Pseudohongiella. The sequence goes on from CALQJO020000126.1 coordinate 1,342, forward strand.
TTCTGTTACTGGACAACATGCTCAGCCGCGGCGACGCCATCATTCTGCTGCTGGTGTTTACGGCACTGATGGGCTGGACCATCTATCAGGGTATACGCGATCAGCGCAATGTGATTCCCGACACCCTTGCCCAGGAAGTTGAACTGGATCTGGCCAACCCGATGCCGCTGCGCTTCGCGGTGATATGGCTGGTGATCGGCTTGCTACTGTTGATTGTCAGCTCGCGCCTGCTGGTATGGGGAGCGGTAGCGGTCGCACAAAGCCTGGGCGTCAGTGATCTGATTATTGGCCTGACCATTATTGCCGTTGGCACCTCATTACCCGAACTGGCGTCCTCGGTGATCGCTGCACGCAAGGGCGAACACGACATGGTGGTCGGCAACATTCTGGGTTCCAATATTTTTAACACCCTGGCGGTTGTGGGTATCGCTGGCATGATTCACCCGCTGGCCGTCGGGCCTGAAGTGCTGACGCGTGATGTGGCGATGATGCTGGCACTGACCCTGTCACTGTTTGTGATCGGTTATGGCAGTCGCGGCAACCATGGTCTGATTACGCGGGGCAAAGGTCTGTTTTTGTTGAGCTGTTACGTGCTTTACACTTTATGGTTGCTGCGCAGTGTGTTTGTGACTGCCTAAAACAGCCTGTTCATTCAGGAAATAATAATAACTATGCACGTCCGATCTGTTTTTGCCCGCCTGTGTTGCGTGGCTCTGTGTCTTTTATGCTGTGCGCAGGCAGCACTGGCGCAAACACCGTTTGACCGCACCGTCACACCCGAGCTCTTGCAACAGCTGATGCCCACCGCAACCCGCTTCAGCGAAAAAGCCGGCGCTCCGCCTGTTTTTACCGCCTATGGCCCGATCGCCGATACCGGCGCAGAGGGCGTCATTGGTTATCTGTTCCAAACCTCTGACCTGCCCCCTCTGGAAATCGGATTCAGCGCTCCAATCGAGGTGCTGGTGGCGCTGGACACTCAGGCCACGGTGACGGCGATCAAAGTGCTGGATTACAACGAGTCGTTCCGCTCCAGCCGTGGCGACTTTTTATCCGCCCGTGGTTTTCAGGAACAATTCCGCCGCAAACCCCTGTCGGATGAATTTCGGGTCGGCCGCGATATCGACGGCGTATCACGCGCGACCATTACCAGCTGGGCAACAACACGCGGCATCTACAACGCCGCGCGACGTGTGGCGCAGGTCTATCTGCCTGACAGCGGGATCGCAGCAGGCGAGGACTCCGGTACTAACCTGCGGCTGCATCTGGAGCCACAAAGCTGGGACGATTTGAAGGCACAACAGTATGTGCAATCGCTGCCGGTGAATCTGCCGGATGGCACGGTCTTGGCGCTGTCATTTGCCTATCTTGGCAACAATGAAACCCTGGGGCAGATACTGCTGGGTGCTGAGGACTTCTCGCGCGCCGAACGTGATGCGAGCAATCGTTTTGAGGCCGGCCAACTGGTGCTGGTGGGCATTGGCGGCAATCCCTCGGATCCGTTCCGTCAGGAGCGTCTGGGCGTCCGTCAGAACGGCGTGGATTATGAGATGCCGCGCCGCCGGTTTGTGTATGCCGGCAGCGCGCAGGACGGCAAAATTGCTCAGCAGGCTGATTATGCCGGTGCCATGGTGTTGCCAACTGACATCGACGCCACCCAGCCGTTCACGATTCAGTACGACCCCAACAATGGGCAGGCCCCTTCAGCGCTCGAGTTCAGCGTTCAAGGCCTGATGCTGGATA
>CALQJO020000127.1 GCA_943330915.2 Rhodoferax sp. OV413
GATCTGGTCGAATGCGCGCATCTCGCCGCCCCAGGTCTCAGCACACACACGCGTCAGAGCCGCTGTCAGTGTGGTTTTGCCGTGGTCAACGTGACCAATTGTGCCGACGTTGACGTGCGTCTTCTTACGTTCAAATTTACCCTTAGCCACAATATCACCTCTTAAAACAAGTCTGGAAAATTAATAGTCAAAATCAGGATTTGTTCTTGTTGATGATGCCTTCAGCAATATTGTTCGGCACCTCACCATACTTCAGGAATTCCATCGTGTACGTCGCACGTCCCTGGCTCATTGAGCGTATATCCGTCGCATACCCGAACATCTCGGAGAGCGGCACCTCGGCATTGATGACCTTGCCACTTGGACTGTCATCCATACCCTGCACCAGGCCACGTCGACGGTTAAGGTCGCCCATGACATCACCCATGTTCTCCTCAGGAGTAACCACTTCAACCTTCATTATCGGCTCAAGCAGTGCTGCATCCGCCATCAAGGCACCCTTTTTCAGAGCCATCGAGCCGGCAATTTTGAACGCCATCTCACTGGAGTCAACATCATGGAAAGAGCCATCAAACACTGTCACTTTCATTGCAAGCAATGGGTAACCTGCGAGACAGCCGTTTTTCATCTGCTCCTGCACACCCTTATCGATTGCAGGTATGTATTCGCGAGGAATTGCACCACCTACAACTTCGTTCACAAATGTATATTCTTCATCCGCGGGCAAAGGCTCAAGGCGCAACCAGCAATGGCCAAATTGACCACGACCACCAGACTGCTTGACGTGCTTACCTTCAACCTCAACCTTCTTGCGAATGGTCTCCCGATAAGCTACCTGCGGCTTACCGATGTTGGCTTCAACACCAAACTCCCGACGCATACGGTCAACCAGAACGTCAAGGTGCAACTCACCCATACCAGAGATGATGGTCTGGCCTGACTCTTCATCTGACTCGACTCTGAAGGACGGGTCTTCCTGAGCGAGTTTGCCTAGTGCGATACCCATTTTCTCTTGGTCAGCTTTGGTCTTGGGCTCTACAGCCACAGAGATCACAGGATCAGGGAAATCCATTTTCTCGAGAACAACAATGCGGTTTGGATCGCACAATGTCTCGCCGGTTGTGACGTCTTTCAGACCGATTGCTGCTGCGATATCACCAGCAAGAACCTGCTTGATCTCATCACGGTTGTTGGCGCGCATCTGTACCATTCGCCCAACGCGCTCTTTTTTACCTTTGACCGAGTTATACACTCCGTCTCCCGAATTGAGCGTACCGGAATAAACACGGAAGAATGTCAACGTACCAACAAACGGGTCCGTCGCGATCTTGAACGCCAGAGCAGCAAAGGGAGCCTCGTCACTGGATACGCAACTGACGACAGTGCCATCTTCAAGCGTACCCTCGATGTCTTTTACTTCGGTTGGTGAAGGCAGGTAGTCGATTACGCCATCCAATACCGCCTGCACCCCCTTATTCTTGAACGCAGAACCACAGAATGTTGGAACGATTTCGCTTGCCAGTGTGCGCTGACGAATACCGATCTTGATTTCTTCTTCCGTCAGCTCTTCGCCTTCGAGGTACTTGTTCATGAACTCTTCGTTTGCTTCAGCCGCTGCTTCAATCAAGTGCTCGCGCCATTTGTCAGCATCTGCCTGCATGCTTGCAGGTATGTCCTCATAAGTCACCGAGACACCCTGATCAGCTTCGCTCCAAACGATGCTCTTCATCTTCACAAGGTCAATAACCCCTTTGAAAGTTTCTTCAGCGCCAATCGCCAGCTGCATTGGAACAGGGTTCGCACCCAGACGGGATTTAACCTGAGCAACAACTTTGAGGAAGTCAGCTCCGGCACGGTCCATCTTGTTCACGAAAATCATCCTGGGAACCTGATAACGGTTGGCCTGACGCCACACCGTTTCAGTCTGCGGCTGAACACCAGAGGAAGCACACAGAACAACGACCGCTCCATCCAGTACTCGCAGTGACCGCTCAACCTCAATTGTAAAGTCAACGTGACCGGGGGTGTCGATCAGGTTGATGCGGTGCTCTTCGTACTGTTGACTCATACCTTTCCAGAAGGTAGTAATAGCGGCAGAAGTAATGGTAATACCACGCTCCTGCTCCTGCTCCATCCAGTCCATGGTTGCAGCGCCATCGTGTACTTCACCAATCTTGTGATTAACACCGGTGTAAAACAGAATACGCTCAGACGTTGTAGTTTTACCCGCGTCAACGTGAGCTACGATTCCGAGATTCCTGTACCGGCTTAAAGGGGTTTTCCTGGCCACTGTCGCACCTATATCTTTATTGATATGAATTAAAAAGAACTCTTTCTATCAGAAGCGGTAGTGCGAGAACGCCTTGTTGGCTTCAGCCATACGATGAACGTCTTCACGCTTTTTTACCGCACTGCCGCGACCCTGCGCAGCATCTGATATTTCGCCCGCAAGACGCAACGCCATAGATTTCTCACCGCGCTTGCGCGCGTGATCGACAAGCCAGCGCATAGCCAGAGCAGCACGACGCTCTGCACGAACTTCAACTGGAACCTGATAGGTTGCACCACCCACCCTGCGAGATTTCACCTCAACCATCGGTGCAATCGCATCCAGAGCTTTTTCAAAGGTTTCCAGCGCGTTAGCGCCGTTCTTGGAGACAGTACCCAGAGCGCCGTAAACGATCTTTTCAGCGACTGATTTTTTTCCATCTTCCATCACATGGTTCATAAACTTGGCCAGCACTTTGCTACCATACTTTGCATCGGGCAATATTTCGCGTTTTGCCGCTACACGTCTTCTGGGCATAAATCACCTATTCAGTTTCAGGTAATCCGCAACTCACAAAAAGAAAAGCTTTTTGTCACGCGGCCTTACTGGTTAATAAAATTGCTCAAATAAAAATCAAGACTTCGGTCGTTTAGCACCGTACTTGGATCGACCCTGACGTCGTGCTGTCACGCCCGAGGTATCCAGACTGCCGCGTATAGTATGGTACCGCACACC